>CAZVSZ010000103.1:0-5064 GCA_964630095.1 uncultured Thermoplasmata archaeon
TGGTGAGAAATGGATATGAAAAGCAAATCTCAAATACTGGGAAATAATTTCGGGGACTACACAGGTAGAATAAGAAATCACTAACCTTAAATATTACGGGATATTGCTCTGAGTTATGAATATAGAAGTGAAAAAAATACTCCAGAAGCAGGGCTATGCTATTGTAGGAAATCACAGTGCTGTGAAATTATGTCACTGGCTGAGAGAGAGTTTACTTCGCAATCGCTTTTGCTACAAGCAGAAATTTTATGGAATAAAATCTCACAGATGCCTTCAGATGAGTCCCGCTGTGAATAACTGCACACAGAATTGTCTTTTTTGCTGGCGTTTTCAGGGATTTAACGAAGTTTATCTTAGAGAGGTGGATGATCCAGAATTCATCGTTGAGGAGAGCATAAGGCAGCAGAGAAGATTAATAACAGGATATAAGGGAGACCCGAGAGTTGATAGGAAAAAATGGGAAGAAGCAATGGAACCAAATCAAGTAGCAATCTCGCTTATTGGAGAGCCAACCCTGTATCCAAGGTTGGGAGAATTAATAGAGGAATATCACAAAAGGGGATTTACAACATTTCTTGTTACAAATGGAACAATGCCAGAAGTTTTGGAAAATTTGGAGCCATTGCCAACACAGTTATATGTGACAGTGGCAGCACCAAATAAAGAAATTTACAAAAAATTGCTGGTTCCTTTAATAAAGAATGGATGGGAAAGATTGAATAAAACACTTGAAATTTTGCCATCTCTTGATACGAGGAAGGTTATAAGGCATACTCTTGTTAAGGGATGGAATATGGAAGGATATGAGGAAGATTACGCAAAATTGGATATGAAAGCAGAACCGAATTTCATAGAGCCAAAAGCCTATGTTTTTGTAGGATATTCAAGAGAGAGATTAACAATTGAGAATATGCCATCCCATGAAGAGGTCAGAGAATTTGCAAAAAAGATGGCAAATTTAACTTCTTATTATTATGAGGATGAAATGAAAGATAGCAGGGTAGTATTGCTTTCAAAAATAAAAAATCCACCAAAAATCAGGCACTGAGTCTTCTTATCTCCATTTCTATTCTTTTTCCTTTTTCTGCCCCACCAAAAGTAATCATTACCTTGCCCAATGCTTTTGATATTTTAGGTAAATCCTCTTTCTTTATATTTTCTGGGTCTACACCAAGATCCTTGCATTGCTTTTTAATTATGAATTTCCCAAGTTGCCCCATTTCCCTCGTCATTATTTCTTCAATTTTCTTGCTCAACTCTGTAGGCATTAAGTTGGTAATATTATCACCCCATATAATTTTTTTGGATAGGAAAAGGATAAAATATTCTTGCGTATTCTCCTATATGCAACTGTTTGGAACCGCGGGAATAAGAGGGATAACAAATAGGGATATAACGCCTGATTTTGCTGTAAGGATATCTCTTTCTTATGGAACAGTTTTCAGAGGAAAAATTGCAGTTGCTTGCGATACCAGGTTTGGGGCACAGATGATTCAGCAAGCAGTGATATCAGGTTTGCAATCCACGGGAAATGAAGTATATAATCTTGGAATTGTTCCCCTACCAATATTTGCAAGATATGTTTCAGATTTTATGGATGGAGGTATAATTGTTACAGGGTCTCACACACCTCCAGATATAATAGGGATAATATGTGTTGACTCTCTTGGCAGGGATATACCGAGAGATATATCGGATGAGATTGAAAAAATATTTTTTGAGGGGAAATTTAAAAAAGTTGCATGGAACGAAATCAAGGATGAAATACAGGAAGATGCAATTGATAATTATATGAAATTTATAAAGAAATTTGCAAAAAATGTTTCTGGGTTTAAAATAGTTATAGATGTTGCCAATGGATGTGGAGCAGGCACAATGAATAGAATTCTTGAAAATTTGGGGATATCTGTGAAATGCATAAACTGCAAGAGAAAGAAAATACCGGATAGGGCATCTGAGCCAAGGAGGGAAACATTGAGAGAACTGATAAGAGAAACAAAAAATTTTGATCTTGGTGCCGGTGTTGATATTGACGCAGATAGAGTTGTATTTTCTAGCGGTAATGATACAATCTCCGAGGATGTTATAGGGGCGATCTTTGCAAAGAGGGAAGTGAGAAATAAGATGGTAACCCCAATAAACTCTTCATCATTAATTGAGAAAGTTGCAAGAGATAGAGGATTTGAGATTATATATTGCCCCGTAGGTCCTCCTGAGATTGCGGAGGCAATATTAAAAAATAATGCAGATTTTGGATATGAGGAAACGGGAAAGTACATATTTCCTCCTCATACTCTCTGGGGAGATTCCATCCTCAGCATAGTGAAAATTCTTGGTATAATGGATAGAGAAGGGAAAAGCATTGAAGAACTTGCCAAAGAGTTCCCAAGATATTACCAGATGAAGGAAAAAATAAAAGTGAAGAGGGAGAAGAAGAGAGAAATAGTGGAAAATATAGGAGATTATCTTGAAAAGAATACTCCAAAAGGTGTGGTAAAAATAGTGAGAGTTGATGGAGTGAAGTTAATATACGAGAATTCATGGCTTTTAATAAGAGCATCTGGGACAGAGGATGTAATAAGAATATTCTCAGATTCAAGAAACGAAGATGAAGCAAAAAATTTGGTGGAATTCGGGAAGAAAATTCTCAGAAGATTCATTTCTTAGAGCTTTCCAAATTTTTTATTAAATTATAGAGAACAAAATTACATTTTCCCTCAATAAACGGCTTTACAATATAATCCACCTCCGTTTTTTTCCCACGCATAATATCCTGAAGCATACTTGAATAATTTTCTTTTGTATCTCTTATAACTTCTTCAGCAAGGGATAAAATATCCCCTTTTATCTTCATTTCTTTTAATTTTTTCTCACATTCTTCTGCAACACATTTCATAATATTATGAAGATTCTCATCATTAATCAGTTCCCCATTTTTCACCCCGGCAATTGCGGTGAGTGGATTAATACAGGAATTAATTGCAACTTTAAGCCATCTCCTCTCCATTATATTGTTTACTACCTCAGTTTTCAATCCACAATTTGTAAAATTATCTGCAATTTTTTTAACTCTCTCTGTTATTTTTCCATCTTTCTCTCCAATATATGTTTTTCCATATCCTGTATGGGATACAATCCCCGGCTCCAATAGGGTTGCCCCATGGGTTGTTACTCCGGGAATCACATCAAAATCCTTTAAAATTTCTACTATTCCAATACCATTTTGAAAAGTTATTATTATTTCGTTTTTATATTCTTTTTTTATCTCTTTAATTGCATCTTCTGTCTGGTAACTTTTAACTGTGAGAATTATCAAATCTGCATTTCCGGGATAATAAGAAAGAGAATCAAGATGAAATATTCCATTTGTTAAGCCTTTTACACACAATCCTTCCTCCCTAATTTTTTTGAGATGCTTCCCTCTTGTAATGAGGACAACATCATTCTTCCTTGATAGTATTGCACCGAATACTGAGCCAAGAGCTCCCGCACCAAATACTGCAATCTTCATCTTTTCACCTTCCTTGCAAACACATATACATTATTCATATAAAAATTCCACAGACTTGCAATTCCAATACCAATTCCATCTGCTATCAAATAGTTTACTCCAATTAAAGAAAGTGGATAATACACAATGATGTTTATGCCCATTCCCAATAGAAGAATCAAATGATACAATCCCAATCTTTCAATTATTGTATTCTCATATTTTTTTGCTAAAAATACCCATCTATCATTCATAAAAAATGTTAAAATTATACTTATTTCTATTGCTAAGGGGAGAGAAATTAAATCCCCTATACCCAGAATTTGGTAGAGAAAAAAGAAAGATAAAAGATTTATGATAATTCCCAGTATTCCTACAATTACAAATCTTATGAATATTTCCCATTCTTTGCTTTTCTTTGCAGATTCTACAACATCCTTCCATCTTTTTCTATTCCAGGGAAGTTTATGTTGGATAACGCATACGCTTCTATATTCTTTATTCAAAAGAATATTTATTAGATCTCCATCCCTGCCGTATATCTTTCCCCTGTAGCCAAATAATGGTGCAAGAGGATTATGCTCAATCTCTGGAAATATGAGACGAAGAAGATAAACTTCTAATTTTGAGGTAAATCCCTTTCTACATACAATAACAAGGTCACAATTTTTCATCTTCTTTTCTATATTCTCTTTTAATTTTTCAGGTATATTTTCAGTTCTCATTTTCAAGCATTTTTAATGCCTCTTTTGCCTCTTCATCATCTGGATTTCTTTTTAATGCTTCTTTTATGCATTTTTTTGCCTCTTCATTCATATCCATTGCTATATATGTCATACCCTTCGCATACCAGGCATCTGGGTCGTCTGATATCTCTATACATTTATCAAATGCTTTTATTGCATCTTTATATTTCTCAAGATAATATAGTGCGAGGCCCTTGTTGTACCATGCATTGTCATAATCCTTATCAATTTCTATTGCTTTATTTGCCGCTTTAAAAGCATCTTCATACTTCTCTTGAAAAATCAGACATACTGATAAATTGTTCCATGCCTCTTCATCTTCTGGATCAATTTCTATCAATTTTCTGTAATATTTCTCTGATTTATCATACTCCTCAAGGGTATCATAGCAGGATGCAAGATTGTAAATTGCATCAGTATTTTCTGGATTAATTTCCATTACTCTTCTGAAGTAGAGGGCTGCATCTTTGTATTTTTCATTATCATATAGAATCATTCCTTTTAAAAGGATAAGGTCTTCATCATCCCCCTCTTTCAATAATTCATCCACAATTTTCAATGCCTCATCATCTCTTTCCATTCCCCTGAGAATGTAAGCCTTGTATATCATAGCCCTTCTATTTTTCTCCTTATTCAATATCTCATTTACCCTCTCTAATGCCGGTTCGTAAAGCCCCATTTCTAAGTATTTCTTTATATCTTCTTCCCAGTTCTCATTATCCATGGTATGAGAATGAGCGTGAAATATAAAAATCTATCCATGTTGCAAAAAAACGCCGAGGGGGAGATTTGAACTCCCGAGTCCTTGCGGACAGCAGATCTCGAATC
>CAZVSZ010000104.1:0-4873 GCA_964630095.1 uncultured Thermoplasmata archaeon
TGGTGTTTGCATTCATCATAGTTGGCGAATTCGGAATGAATTCTCTATAAATCATTATTCTGAGAAAATCATTTTTTACCTTTTCAATCCTATCCCATCTTTCTTGAAGACTCTCTATTATCCTTGAAAACGGAACCTTCATGTTCCCTTCGGAGGAGAATGATCTGTATGCTCTTTTCAACATTTCAAATTCCCATACACTCAGGAAATCTGGTTTTTTATCAATATCTATTTTTTTCTTCTCTTCTTTTCTATCCTTATCATAGAAATCATCATCGTAGAATACCTCAACAAGAGCAAGGTATCTTGCAACTCTCTCAAACATCTCACGAGGAGTTTCAATTATATTTCCATTCTCGTCTTTCAGGAGATATCTCGCTTCAAGAACCTTAATAGCGTTGAGTGTTAATTTTAAATCATCCTCAACTCCAATAACCTTCTTTGCCTCTCTTATTTTTCTTCTATTTTCTCTCCAGAGTATATAAGATTTTGCAACCTTTATATAGCCCTCAACCATCAATGTTTCTTCAACTATATCCTGTATCTCCTCTACATGAATCTCATCTACATTTTTATCTTTTATCTTTTCAATGACCCTCTCTGTTATGTATTCTGCATTCTTTCTGTTATCATATTCGCTATTTACCGAATCCATTGCTTTGAGCACAGCATTCAGTATTTTCTCCCTGTTAAATTCCACAACCCTACCATCTCTTTTAATTACCTTCATCTATACCACCTACCGGCATACCTCGGTAAATGTTACTATCACAATCACCCATATATTACTTTTTTAGACCTAAAATGATACTAAACATGTTTCAAATCTGATAAAAAAGGTGGTAAAAAACATGTTAAAACATTGAAAACGCACGACGATATTCATCAATATTCCCTATATCCATCCATAATCCCCTAAACGAATATGCATAAACCCCATAATTTTTAGAGAGCCATGAGATGAAATAGCCCGGGCTATCCGGGTTATTTTTCTCGCTCAGATATTCCTCTATTCTTTTCTTTACTCCCTGTGGAAATACATAGGTGGCTGTGCTTATAAGTGTTGTATCTGGCTTTTCTGGTTTTTCAATAAGGGAGATTATCTTATTCTTTTTGTTAATCTTTACAACTCCATATCTCTTTGCCTTCTCTAAATCTCCCACATCGTATATTGCAATTACAGTTTTTCCAATTCTCTTATAAAAATCAATTAAATTCCGTAAGGAGAAATCAAATAGATTATCACCAGCAACCACAAGATATTCATCTTCTCCCATAATATCCATGGCGTAATTTATTCCTGCAATCGCTCCAAATTTTTCTTCTTCCCCCTTTGTTGGCTCAATAATCAATTTTATATTTTCTTCTCTACATCTCATCCAGTATCTGAATTCCCTCTCATAGTATTTATTCGTTGAGATTATTATCTCTCCAATTTCCGCTTCTTTTATTTTGTCCAATATCCTGTCTATTATCGGTTTTCCTCCAATGGGTAATAATGGCTTTGCAATGAAATCTGTAATTGGTGCCAAACGGCGGGCATATCCTCCTGCAAGTATTAGAGACTTCATAGGGGATAATAGTGAAGAATATAAAAATTCTTCATCTATTTGAGGAGCAGAGCAGAACAAAAATTTAAGTAATTTCTGATACATATCCTCATTATGAGAAAGAAACTTGCCATGGTTCTGGGATTAGTTATGATACTATTGTTTTTAGGACTTGCTGTGATGGGATATGTAAAAAACCTGCAAAAAGATTCTATGAAGGAAGTTGTAATTGATAGAATAAGATATATCTCCCATGGAATAATAAAGATAAACAACGATACAGAATTCACCCAGATGGCACAGCAGGAAGGTTGGCAAGGAAATGGCACTATGGATAATCCATATATAATTTCCAACTACGATATTGATATTGGGGATAATCCTGCGGGTATTGAGATCAGAAATACAGATGTGTATTTTATAATAGAAAATTGCTATCTGCATCATTCAACATATACCGATGGGGGATATGGAATAAGACTGGAGAATGTGAGCAATGGAAAAGTTAGTTATACTACTGCAGATAGTAATGAGAATGGGGGCATTTACATTGAAAATTCTAGGGATATATTTATTGATAACTCTACATTTGAGAACACACCAGATGAGTATGGACTTGTTGAAATCCATGCCTCAATGAATGTAACTGTGGACAACTGCACAATTGATAATGATAACCTTGATGGATTGTATGTTGAAGACTCTCATGAGATACTTGCGAAATATAATCGCATATCCAGCACAGATTTTATGAGTATATACCTATTCAATGTAACAAATTCTGAGTTCATAAAGAATGATGTGAACTATAAGTTAACAATGGGTGGGTGGGGGATTTATATGAACGAAAGCAATTACAATTATTTTAAAAACAACACAATTTACTGTGGAAGTGACACTGGTGGCACGGGAATAACATTATCAAATTCCGGATACAACGAATTTATTGGAAATGAGATCCACAATGGAAAATATGGAATCCTGATTAAATCCTCCATTTCAAACACATTCAGGGAGAATTATATACATAACAATTCCAATTATGGGATTTATATATCCTCCGGCAGTGGAAATGAAATTTACCTGAACAGATTCTATTATAACAATGGGGCAGGAGATAATTTCAATGGAAAATATCAGGCATGCGACAATGGAACATCAAATAGATGGAACTCCACATCCCTTGGCAATTACTGGCATGACTGGGCGAATAACAATGATACGAATGACAATAATGATGATGGAATAGTGGATTGGCCTTACGCAATAGATGGCTCCGCAGGAGCGAGGGATAACTATCCACTTAAAAATCCGCAGCCAATACCAGAATTTCCTAATTTTGAGATTCTAATTCCTCTTCTGATGATTCTTATAGTTGTGAGGGCATGGAGAAGAATAGAAAAGAAATAAATTTGAATACTGAGATCACAAAACATTTAAATATCACCATTGCGTATATACATTTATGAAAGAAAATGGGTTGGGTGGAAAAATTAGTTATGTCAACGGTCTTGGCAAAAAGGGATTAGCAGAGAAAAAGAGTTTCATAAATGGTGGTGGAAAACCAGCTGCATGTAAGAAAAAGAGAGGAAAGAAAAAATGGATGGTGGCAATAGTAGCCGTGATTATGATAACCAATGTACTTGTTTTGTTGGTGTATAATCAGGCGAACAACAACATCCGAAATGCATCAAGCATTATTCGGGTAATAGTGCCTAAGGGAAAACTTGGAGAATTAGGAAGCAATGCAAAAATCTTAGTGAACTACGGAGCGTTTGCATTAGTTGAAATACCGAGAAATTTAGTTAAATTAAGAGCAGATCCCAGTATATCTACCGTGGATTATACAATACATTTCAATGCTGGAGATTTTGCGGCTGGGATTAATGGAAAAGCAGCATCGGATTCTATAGGTAATATACCTTCGGAGTGGAAGATTAATGGCTATGGTGCAAAGGGTGATTATCTCATCCAGATGATAGGTCCCGTTAAGAAAGAGTGGGTGGATGAACTGAAAAGCATGAATGTTAAAATAGAACAGCCGATGTATCCGTATTCATACATCGTCAGCATGGACTCATCCCTTGTAAATACCATCAAGGGACTGAAAGATTCCAACGGTGTTAATTTCGTGAATTATGTCGGATTGTATCAGCCCTACTGGAAGGTGAGTATGGATATTCTCAAAGGATACACATACAGATGGGCTGTAAATCCGATGATAGCGTACCAGATAAAGCAGTTAAATCCAAACTTTAAAAACCAGCTAATAAAAGTGTGGTGGGATGTCTCAAAGGCTCCGAAAGGAGCAATTACAACAACAGAGCCATTAAAAGTTATAATCAAGACCTTTGGAAATGTTAATGATTTCAGCAGAATACTCACGAGGATAGATAATGCAAAGGTTCTCAGCATGAATTCGGAATATCACAAAATGGTTGTGGAAGTTTATCCATCGGATCTTTACAATATGGCCAGCGAACTTGCCAAGATGCCCGAGGTTTACTATGTTGAGATTCAGCCCCAGTTCTATGTGATGAATGTAGACTCTCACTGGGTTGGTCAGAGCGATGTAGCCATGTTTTACCCTGCTTACTACTGGGATGTCTTGCCACTGTGGAGACATGGATTATGGGGGCAGGGGCAGGTTGTTGGCTTAACCGATAGTGGAATTGACATAGACAACATATTCTTTAGGGACACAAATCCTGATGGAACTTTGAAATATCCGGGTGCGGGTCACAGAAAAATTGTTAGTTACAGAGTAAACAGTAATTCTGCAGCCTATGATGATGATATAATTGGCCATGGGTCACATACAGCTGGCACAATAGCTGGGGATAGAGGTACCATAGGATATCCAGATCCATTTGATGGAATGGCTCCACTCGCTAAAATAAGTTTTGATGATTCTGGAGATCCAAGCAACCCAGATGCTGTGAATCCAGATGTCCCTGGAGATTATGCTCAACAGTATTACGACCAAAATGGAAGTGCAAGGATACACAGTAATTCATGGGGTTCTTCATCCGATTCTTACGATTCTATGGCTGCAGATACAGATAATTTTATGTGGAACCACAGGGATGACTTAATTCTCTTCGCCGCTGGAAACGCTGGTCCCGGGGCAAGTACTTTGGGAACTCCAGGGACAGCCAAGGATATAATTACCGTTGGTGCTGCAGTTAACTGGGTAGATGAGCAGGTTGCAGATTTCTCCTCGCATGGACCTGTGGACGATGGAAGATTGAAGCCAACCATATGTGCTCCCGGCGTCTGGATAGAGAGCGCGGACAGCGATCAGGATATTGATACAAATAACT
>CAZVSZ010000105.1:0-4806 GCA_964630095.1 uncultured Thermoplasmata archaeon
GTAGTGGGGCCGACCGGATTTGAACCGGCGACCAACGGGTTTCTCAACGCCCCATTTTACGGGTAAAGCCGCTTTTCTAAAGGGGCTTTTATGAGCCCGCCGCTCCACCTGGCTAAGCTACGGCCCCTTAATAGGGCAAAACAATACACCATTTTAAAATTTTCGTTAGGCAAGTCTCTCAGGGCACATATTTCTACGAGAGCAGTGAAGACATTTGCTGACCCGATGATGATTTCTATGCACTTCGCCTGTTTTTATTGCCTTTCTCATCTCCTCCACTTTTTGAAGAAGTATTTTTTTCAGCTCTTCCTCGTAATCAATGCGAAATATAATTGGTCCATATTTCAGGATTCCATAAGGTGGAGCACTGTAATTCTCCTCAACAAGAAGCATATATGCTGTGAGTTGCATAATATGGGAAAAAAGAGGTCCTCTTGGTACTCTTCCAGTTTTAATTTCAATTGGTATGTATTCATTGCCTATTTTCATAAGAAGGTCAGGTCTTCCCCATATCCCATATTTCTCGCTTTTCAATATCGGGGATTTTTTCATATCGTCCACATATATTATTTCCCCATCTGGAAGTTTCAGTTCTTTTTTTATCTCAGAGTATATTATCTCATTTCTTAAACTGAGATAAAGGAAGAAAGATGCAAAAAAAAGCCAGATAAGAGATACAATTTCAAACAGATATCCAAAAATGTAATTTGGGGGGAGAAAGAAAGAGACAGCAAGAATAGAGAATAGAGTGGATGAGGAAGATGCTATCACCATTACAGTTTCAAAATTCTTTTTTTTCCACACTATTGTGTATTTATCGCTTTTCCAGAGGAGATAAAGAGCCACTAAAAGCCAGAATATTGAGAGAATATGAAAAATCCTGCTAAATACGAAAGATGAATAAATAAAAGAGATGCCCACTATGGAAATCATCGTTGCAGCTATTGAATAGTACATTACAATTTTCTCAAATTCCTTGCTCTTCTTATATCTATTTTTGAATTCAATTGCTTTCTCCCCAATTTTTTTGTGTTCTTCCACTCCTCTGCTCTCCTTATTTTTCTCTTCTCTGCTTAGCCACCAGCTCAACGGGCAGTACGAATATTTCTCAATATCTCCAGCAGATATATACTCCACAGATAAAGATGGATCACAACCTATTTAAAGTTTTTTAAATGAATTCAGGACTGCACACTTGCAGAAGTTTTATATTTCAAATCATACTCATCCAGATATGCTCAAATTAGTAATATTTGACCTTGACCAGACTCTACTAAATACACTTCCGAGATTTCACAAGATATTCAATATGAGTTTGAAGCATTTCAACTGCAATGAGGTTAACTGGGATATATTCATTGTAAATTATAAGGATGACACGCTTAATAAATTTGTCTGCGTTGGCAGAAAAAAATTCTGGGACTATTTTCTTGAGCATTACAATGATGTTATATGCCCGAGGGATTCTCCGATTGAGGGCTCTGTGGAAACTCTGAAATTTTTGAAAGAGAGAAAAATAAAAATTGTTATAATTACTGGAAGAATGGTATCAAGGGAGGATGTGTGGGATGAATTGAGGAGATTTGGAATGGATAAATATATAGATTTCGTTTATACGAGAAAAGATAATTATGAGGATGGCAGAAAGAGAACTGAATTAATTAAAGAGGCAATGAAAAGATACAATGTGAAAAAAGAAGAGACAATATTTGTGGGAGATTACTGGCCAGATATGCAATCCGGTCGTGAAGCAGGAGTTTTTACGGTGGGAGTCTTGACCGGGCACGAAAATGAAGAAAAATTAAAAAAATATGGTGCGAATATTGTGGTGAATAGTGTAAAAGATTTAATCTCCCTCCTCAGGGGAAATTTCAGGCAAAAATTTAAATAGGAGTGAAGAATAAATATTATTGATGACTCGTCTGCTTAAAAATGAAGTTAAGGCAGTATCAATATACCTTGAATCAGAGTATATTGATTTCATAATTGAGGAGGAATATGAAAAGATAGCCGAGATTCGGAAAAAGTTAAGAGATATTGAAGAACTTGAAGAGGAGATTCTAAATTTCTAAGTTTTTTGTTATTTTATTTTGAAGAGATAATAAATTGAAATTATAAGTGCTGTTATGGAGAGCAATATAAAATTAAGTTGATGATTGAAATTGTAAATATACCCACTGATAAAAGCACCTAACATTGCTGATATTCCTATGAAAAATTGAAAACTTCCCATTACTCTTCCTCTTTTTTCACTTGGAACATAATCTGCAAGTAATCCAGAAAAGGAAGGGGCTACTACTGCCATTGTCAATCCACTTAATACTCCCCATATAAAAAAGAAAGAACCCCCTAAAATGAAAAGATATGCTTCTACAGGCAGAATAAAATTGCCAAGAATAAAGAAGTATATCTTTCCGTATTTATCTGCAAGCATGCCCATTGGAATTCCAAGAGTTGAAGCAATTGATATTTCTATTGTAGCTATAGCTCCCCAGAGGGAGGGATTGAGTTTCATATACTCCATTGCATAAATTGCATAAAATGGAACTGTTAATCCATTAACAAATCCCAGAACAATTTCTCCATAGAGAACATATTTTGCATTTTTATTGACTTTTTTCCATATTCTTATTCCATCCACAAATGCACTTGTTATATTTTCTCTTTTTCTAATTTTAATCGTTTCTTTGAGTTTTAATCTTACAATACTCGCTGTTAAAGCAAGGAGAAAATAGATGCCGAAAAGAATTCTCATTCCTAAAATAAAGCCTGAAATTTCCCCGTGCTGAATTTGCATCTCGTGGAGAAAATAACCTGCGATAAATGGGGCAATGAGTGCTGGAATAAGGGGAAGATATGTTATTGCGAATCCTGAGGCTCTTTTTTCTTTTGGCAATGAATCCATTATAATTGCCCACAGTGCTGGTTGATAAATGAGGGAAAGATTGCTCAGGACAATAGCCAATGCTATAAATCTCCAGTCGGGAGCAAGTGCAAATATGAGAATTGTGGAAGAGTAAAAGAATGTTAGTGTTGTGATTATTTTCTTTCTTCCGATAGTATCTGCCCATGCCCCACTTATCACCTGCAAAATACTCTGAGTTCCAAAATAGAGGAAGAAAAGATATCCCATAATAATGCTATCTGCACCCAAATAGGAGTAATATACAGGTTCAAATTTCTCAACTAAATAACCTCCAAAATCAAGAAATATCCAACTTATGAATAGAATAAGGATATTCCCTCTCATAATTTCAGTGATTTTCTTTAGAGATTTCACTGACTCCTTATGTGCCCAGATTATTTAAATTTTTTTAACCCTATCGGCGGGAAACTTGCAATTATCGTCGCTCATTTACCCTCAAAGAAAATAATAATCTATGCATAGCCCAGACTCAGCGGGTATGTAATATTAAGATTTGCAGAACCAGACCCACCACTGATTTACAATAAAGACGCATGAATTAATTGTTGTAAAAAGTTACAAAGTTCTTAAGATACTTAAATTGTGCAATGGGAGGAAGATAATAAAAATATAAAGTATTCTGAGATATTTAGTGTGTTGAAAGAAAAACCTGCACTCTTTCATCTTATCATCATGTACTATGTGATATTTTTATTAATAGTTACAATTAAACCTCCTGCTTATATTCCTTATTGTTTTAACATTCTAAAAATGAGACCTGTAATTTATGGCGTATATGGTGGTTTTATATCTTTCCTTTATGTTATAGTCTCACTTAGCATCCATAAATTTATAAAAAGTGATAAGACTAAAAATTATACATTATCCTATATACCCCATGAGGGCTTACTTACTATATTTATAGCGGCTATCCCATTAATAATCTTTAATAATCAGGTTCTCCTCGTTACCTACATATCCCTTACTGCAATATCATCTTTCCCAGTATCATTCGAACTAACAAGTTTTTCTACAATATTCCAGAAATCTGTATCTGTTAATATATTGGGAAGATTTTATTCGGTAAGAAGCATATTTAGGGGAATAATAAATGTACTCAGTCCGCTATCTGCTGGTTATATAACTGATATTATCGAGCCCCTTCCAGTAATCATGTTTTCAGGTATAATTCTATTGATTGTAGTTATCCCTACAAAAAATCTCTTAGATAATTTCCCTCAGTAATATTAACTTTTGCTCATTATTTTCAGTTCTGCTAAAAATTCTCATAGAATTTCAGTTGTTCATATCAGAAACATTGTTGTATTAATCACCCCTATATAGAAAGTGGAATTATGCAAAAAGTGAAAAATTATAAATAATTATACTTATATTCCATCTTCATGGAGGGTATAGAAGTAAAGTGCAAGGTAGCCACATTCCTTCCCAACCTTGAGTATATAAAACTTAAGAGAGGAGAGGGTGGGGTAGAAGAGGTTATGGATGAACTGTGGAAAAGGGGATATCACTATGATTTCAGAAAGATGAGAAAGGTAGAGTGGGTTCCAATTGAGGTGAGAAAAGAATTTCTTAATGTTGTTATGGATATTCTCGGCTGGGATGAGAGAAATATATACGAGATGGGCTTGAATGCTCCAAGGATTTCTCCAGTTATTAAACTCTTCTTCGGACTTTTTCTCAGCATGGAGAGGGCATTTAAATCTGCCCCAGATATGTGGAAGGCACATTATTCATCGGGAACTCTACGAGTTGGCGAGTACCGAGATGGGCACGGCACAGTAATCCTTGAAAATTTTGATATTAGTCCGCTTTTCTGTGAGTATCTCAGGGGATATTTCACAGGTGTGGCGAAACTTGCAAAGGCAAAGAATTTAAGAGTT
>CAZVSZ010000106.1:0-4788 GCA_964630095.1 uncultured Thermoplasmata archaeon
CTCTCACGAGCAACGGTAGTTGCGAGTTTTCCCTCCTTTCGGAAGGGGACTTCCCGCCGATAGAGTTAAATATTGTTTTCCAATCACTACCTATGGTAACTGAAGAAGATATATTAAGGGCACTAAAATCGGCAGTAGATATGGAACTTGGGGTGGATGTGGTGGATTTAGGATTGATTTATGAATTAAAGGTAAATAACGAAAAGGATGTTTATGTAAAAATGACATTAACTACGCCGATGTGCCCCCTTGCCAATGCAATTGTTGCTGATGTATATCAAAAGATAAAGGAGGTTGAAGGTGTTGATAATGTTGATATTGAACTTACATTTGACCCTCCATGGACACCAGATAGAATGAGCCCGGAGGCAAGAAAACTTTTGGGTATATGATTATTTTGATATTGCAATTGCAAAAATAAATGCTGTGAGCATAAGGGATGTTTCTAGGATTGGAAATATTCTTCCTATCAGGATTATCACTCCAACATTTATGACCCCCCCCGCCACTGTTATTCCTGAGCCACTCGCTAAGAGTAATATTTTCTTTTTTAAATAACTCTCTTTTAATTCTTTATAAACCCACACGAGAATTAGATGACCCACAAAAATGTAAGAGATTCCATATATCCCATAAATAAGGTGGTATTGGGTATAATACACACCTACCCATCCATAAGGACCCATTATCATGCCCTTAATCATCAAAAGAAATACCATGAAAATAACTGCCACTGTGGGAATTATTGAAATCAGAGCAAATTTTTTATTAAATCCATTTCGGAAATAATAGGAAAAGAGGAGATAAAAATATGCACCAATTACTAGAGAACTCAGGTCAAATTTTAATAAGTGGTATGCAATTTCTTTTGTTGTTGTGAACTCAAAAAATGATAATAATTCAGATAAGCCTGCACAAAATGTAAATATTGAAAAGAAATAGTGAGAGAGTGCTTTATTTTTCCTGAATATAATATAGAGTGATAAGCCGAAAAATATGGTTGCGCCCCCCAAACTGAATGCGACTCCGAATACCTCTTTCACAATATTCCCCAAAGATGTATGGAAATCTTTCTTATTTATTTTTCTCCATTATATAATCCATTATAGATTTGAATATATAATATCCATCTCCATGCCTTTTTCTCTTTCTTGTCCAGTTAGGCATCTGATACCAGTAAAATGCTCTCTCCGGGTGAGGCATCATACCAAGGACATTTCCCTCCGGGTTTACTATACCTGCAATGTCGTTAATTGAACCATTTGGATTCCATGGATATCTTGCTTTTTTTCCATCTGGAGATACATAGCGAAAAACCACCTGCCCGTTTTCTTCAATTTTCTCAATGATATCTGGAGATGCAAAGAATTTTCCCTCTGCATGTGCAACTGGAAGGGTAATTATATTCTTAACGCTCTTTGTAAATATCGTTTTTCTCTCCCTCCTTAAATATGTCCACCGACATTCAAATTTATTTGAGTCGTTAACCATCAAAGATGCTTCTGGCTTATCACTTATTCCATCCACCCCAGGAAGAAGTCCAAGTTCAATTAGAACCTGAAATCCATTGCATATTCCGATAATTATTTTTCCATCATCCACGAATCTTTTCAGTTCTTTCCATATTAATCCCTTGAGCCTATTTGCAAATATTGCTCCTGCACGAACATAATCTCCAGCAGAAAATCCTCCGGGAATAAATAGAATATCATAATCATCAATACTTCTTTTTTTCAAAAGAGATATATGCAGGTATTCTACATCGGATCTCATTTCTACAAAGGAATTGAAAGATTCCTCCTCGCAATTTGTACCTTCCATTTGAAGAATTGCAACCTTCATCTTTATCACCCTAAATATTCCTGTAGGGAGTTTTTCCATTTTTCCCTGAGAATATTCACATGGATATTGAATAGATACCTCCTTTCATCCCTGAGCTTCAGAGTATCTCCCCCAACAGTTCCTATTTTTCTTGATTTTACAATACTCTCAAATTTCTCCTCTTTCCCCTCCTTCACCTCGCAAACCCACCGTGTTGGAGATTCGGAGAATAATTTAAAATCATCACGCATGAATTCCATGCCACTTAAATCAACTTCCGCTCCCACATTACCTCCAATGCACATCTCAGCAATGGATACTCCAAGACCCCCATGCGAAATATCATGACAGGATCTTACCAATCCTAAATTCATTGCTTTTAGAATTTCTTCACTCCTCTTTTTCAATTTTTCTATATTTACCTCTGGCACCAGTGTGCTCTTTGCCCCAATTATTCTGTAATATTCACTCCCCCCCATCTCTTCCGTTGTTTCTCCAACAATATATATTGGATTTCCCTCTCTTTTGAAATCAGAAGTTATGCTTTTTCTTATATCCTTAACTATGCCAATTGCCATTAAAACCACTGTTGGCGGAATATTCATACCAAAAGCCTCATTGTAAAAACTCACATTTCCCGAAACATAGGGAATTTTGAGATATTTTGCCCCATCACCTAACCCGCGGGCACTTTCAATAAATTCCCACATAATTTCCTCATTCTCAGGATTTCCAAAATTCAGACAATCGGAGAAACTATGGGGTATAGAGTTAACAGATACAAGATTTCTAACTGCTTCATCAACTGTATGCATTGCTCCCATATATGGGTCAATTATGGCAATATGTGGATTTGCCACCGTAGTTATTGCAATCCCCATCCATGAATCTTTTAATGGTTTAAGAATTGACGCATCTCCATGGCTCTCGTATCCTGTTATTCCCTGCATTGGTTTTATAACAGTCCTTCCCTGAACTTCGTGATCGTATTGCCTTATTATCCATTCCTTGCTCGCGATGTTGAATGATGAGAGAAGTGAGAGAAATACCTTACGATAATTTGGCTCTCTTGGAATTTCCTGCATTATTTTTCTCTCTTTTTTTCTGTATTTTCTTTCGTATTCAACCCCGGCAGTCATGAAATCAAGAGGGAGGTCAAGAATTTTCTTATCCTCCCAGTATATTTCTAAATTTTTTCCTTTTTTTGTCTCACCAATTATACTCATCTCAACATCCCATTTTTCACATATTTTTCTCAGTTTATCAATATTTTTATTATCAACCACTAAAAGCATTCTCTCCTGAGATTCGCTAACCCATATTTCCCACGGAGCCATGTCCCTCTCCTTTAGAATGACCCTGTCCAGATAAATTCTCGCTCCCACTCCACCAGAATGGCACATCTCTCCTATTACACTGCTCAACCCACCTCCTCCCAAATCCTTCATACTGTATATTATCCCCTCATCATTCGCCTCCAGTACAAGATGTATCAACGGCTCTTTCAATATGGGATTTCCCAACTGAACAGCCTGCTTTTCCTCCTCACTTTTCTCGGTGAGAATCTTTGAAGCAAAATTCACACCATGAATTCCATCCCTTCCAGTTCTTCCACCAACCATTACAAGCAAAAGATTTTCCCTATCCACTCTGCTTCTCACAATCTTATCCTTGCGGACGATGCCAAGACATCCAGCATTTACGAGTATATTATTAACATACCCATCATCAAAATATGTTATACCTGCAACAGTTGGAATTCCCACACGATTTCCATAATCTCTTATTCCTGCAATAACTCCTTTCATCAGGTAAAGAGGATGCTTCACTCCCCTGTTTAACTTCTTTTTGTAATCAGGAGGTGCAAAAAATAGGGGATCCACGAGAGCAATTGGTTTTGCTCCCATATTCAGAACATCCCTTATTATCCCGCCAACTCCAGTGGCTGCTCCTCCATAGGGTTCTATTGCAGATGGATGATTGTGACTCTCAATTTTGAATACATAGGCATATTCTTCATTGAATTCAACAACACCTGCATCCTCATGCTTTAAAATAACCTTGGGAGATTCAATTCCGAATATGTATTTTCTCAATACTGGTTTTGATGATTTGTATGAGCAATGCTCGCTCCATCCCTGAGCAATTGCATGAATTTCAATATCCGTGGGCTCTCGCCCCAGGGAAAGAAAAAATGATTGCATCATTTTCATTTCTTTTATACTCAACGCCAGTCCCATCTCGTCGCTTATTTCTTTCAATTCTTTATCACTTGCATCCCTTATCTTAACACGATACACCTTATCGCTTATTTTCTCGTAAAGCATAGTGCTCATACCTCTTTCATTCCGATGATGAGTTAATGGAGATTTAATACTTAATGTTTGCATTACAGTTACTGGAAAACTTCTCTCATTGTTTCAAATCGCAAAAAAGAAATACCTGGACGATTTAATCATTTCTATGAGTGCTACAAAGGTGAAGGCGGCAACATTTTTGCCGGACATTGAATACATAAAACAGAAGAGAGGAGAAGATGGAGTAAATGCGGTTCTTGAAGAGATGAGAAAAAGAGGATATAACTACGATTTTAGAAAGATGAAAAGGGTTTCCGGAGAAGCGAAATGGGTTTCCGGAGAAGTGAGAAAAGTATTTCTTGAAGTCACTATGGGTGCCCTCGGCTGGGATGAAAAGAGAATATTTGATATGGCCTTGAATGCCCCAAGGATGTCTTTAGTTATCAAACTTCTTTTTGGACTTTACCTTACCGTAGAGAGAGTATTTAAAGCAGCCCCTGACATGTGGGCGGCGCATTACTCACCAACAACAGCATTTAAAGTTGCTGAATTAAAAATAAAACAGGGATATGCCAGAGTAATCATTGAAAATTTTGATATTAGCCCGATTTTCTGTGAGTATATGAGAGGATATATTACGGGCGTTGGAAAGCTCACAGAGGCAAGGGAT
>CAZVSZ010000107.1:0-4763 GCA_964630095.1 uncultured Thermoplasmata archaeon
AACAGTTATGGAAATATCACAGTAAAAATAAACAGCACCTTTGATTTGCAACGGATAGTTATTTACATTAAATCCCCTTCAAGTTCCGATTTCCAAGGATACCTGATGTCAAGAGTTGGAAATACAAACACTTACTATTACAATACTACCTACACCGAAGAGGGAGATTACCAGTTTTACATAGAGGCTGTTGACATACATGATTATTCAGATACAACACAGCAATATACATTTCATGTATCCTCTCAGATACCCGAACTATCGCTGGTATTTTTATCACTGCTATTCATCCCCATAGTTTTCAAGAAGAGGCAATAGAAAATTTTTTATTCTTTCATTATTTATTTGAATTATGCTAAGAGAAGCATTTGAGAATGTGGCACCTTATCTATCGGATATTGATAAAATAAGAGAATTTGTCAAAGAAAATGAGGAAAAGGATATAAATGAGGTAATCAAAGATATTGAAGAAAGAATAGAAATGGAGAAAGGGACATCAAAAACAGATTTTAAAATTCTGCTCAACGAGTTAAGGAAAATAATTAATATGGAGATGTAGATGTATGTCTGTGAATCTCAAGGACATAGTAAAGAGAATGCTTGAAAGTTACGGTATAGAGATACTTGATAGGGATGATGAGTATATATGGGCTAAGAGAAAGGATGGTATGCATCTAATCTACCTGGAGGAGGATAGGGAAGTAGATGACGATTATATTATAAATTTTTCAAGGAAAACTGAACAGTTTCATGGGGAAAGAAGCATAATATGTGTAAAGGGCTGCAAAAAATCTGCGGAAATTCTTGCAAACAAATTGGGAATTGAATTAACTTCAAGAAAAGATTTCTCATCTCTCTTGGGGGAATATATAATAGAGATGTATGAGAAGAAAAAATTATCCGAGATACCAATGTTTGAAGAGGAAGATGTTGAAGTTGAAGAAATTGAAGAGGGAGAGGAGGAAGTTGAAGATGTAATTCCAATATTTCTTGAGGAGGTAAGCGAGGGGGAGGAGAAAATAATTAAACCAATAATTTCAAATGAAAAAGCTCTGAAAATTGCGAGGGAGTATGTGAGGGGTTTTCGGGCTGAGATGAAATTAATTCCCTACTATATTTTTGAATTTTCACTTGAGTTAATTGTGGAAGGAGAATTCCAAAACAAGATAGTAAAGGGAATAATAGCAATAAATGCTCTGAATAGAAAATATGAAATCTGGAAAACAGGATATGAAACAGCATCTAAAATAGAAATACCCTATGAAAGGTTAGAGCCAAAGATTTCCCTTGAAGGCTCAAAGGATATTGCAAAAAATTCGCTTAAAATAGAATATACAAGGGAGGGAGAATTTAAAATTGAAGAGGAGAATATAACAATAATTGAAAAGAGAAAGATAGAGCCTAAAGAGGAGAGTATAAAAACAAAATTCATGGGACTTTATTATCTTCCAGTATGGATTATAGAAGGAAGAAATGGAATAATAATGATAAATGCTGCCACCGGGGATATAATGAAGGAAAACATTTATGATTCTAAAATCTGATTATTACTATGAAAATTGCCACGATAATAAGAGCAATTATTAATATTGTAATCCATGATGGAATGATGGTCCCCACAGGAATCATTTCCTTCTTTCCCTCATCCATTTTTATTATTCTAAAGTTTTCCATATAGTTCAGATGTGAATATCGCCCGTATATAAACTGATAATAAGAGGATAGATGCTCACTGTTACCATCCTCACACCACTCTGTAATCCTGTACGGATCTCTTATTAAAAATCCCCTTCCATAATCCTCTCTTCCAACTTCAGAGGTTATATCTATATTCACATAGTAAAGAGTTTTTTCTGTGGGAACAACAGTGCCAATCCATGCATGGGCACCTAATTCGTTTCCATTATATAGAAGGCCATACTCAACCCATGCGGGAATTCCTATACTTCTGGCAATAGAAACAAATACAAACGATAGTTCATCACAATCCCCCTCTCCATCATTCCATGTCTGAACTGCAGATTTAGGCGTTCCACTCCTCTCACCTTCATATCTGAAGTTTTTTACCATATAATCGTAAATTGCTCTTAATTTATCAACAACATTTCCCTTTCCTTTTGTTATATCTTCTCCAATATGCTTGGATTCAAACTCACTTGGCTGAATTATCCATTTTTTCAATTTATTATCCTTTATGTATTCATCATGATTATATTCTTTTTTCAAATTTGAGGGGATACTATCCACATCCAATTTGCTCTTTATATCCCATATTTTCAATTCTGTTTTACCTGTATATATAATTCTCAAATTTGAAGACCCACTTAGAGAATAACTCCACCATGTTCTGTTATAATCCTTAATAATATTCTTTGATTTGTGAGATTCATCATTGAGAAAAATATACTGGAAAGAAGAATTTGTAGGGATGGAAATATTGAGCATATAATTTCCTGTGGCATTAATATTTAAATCTCTTTCAAATTCAAAATTTATGCTCTTGGGTAATGATACATATTCTGTCCATGGCGGATTTTCAATAAATCCCTGTATATATGGGAGCAGTATGTAAAGGATAATAAGGAAAATTGCTATCACAACTGATTTTATTATTATTCTTTTCTTTCTTTTTTCCATTTTTTCATCACCTCTTTTGGTATGGTATAAATGAGAACACCTTTATAAATTTTATAGTAGAGGAGAGGGATTGAAATGATTATCCCAGAGATATAATAAAGGGGATACATAGCCCATATAAATGGAAGAAGGGTGAGATTGAAAATTGCCATATATCCCAGAGATAAGAGGATGTATTTTTCAGGCTCTTTTTTATATATCCCATATCCTAAAAACGCACCTGTGGATGCATGGATAGATGATAACCCGGTTGAGAATACAATAAAATAAATTATGATAAGAGAATAATCAACTGGACTCATATTCACATTCCTGAGATAGTAATACATGAGAGATACACACCAGATTGCTCCAATTCCGAGACCAAGAGCAAAACCATAGTATGGTAACTGATATTTTCCCCTATTTTTTGGGGTATTGAGATAAATATACTTGAACATCTCCGTAAAAATTGCAAAAAGAATTACAGAGAAAATACTGAGGTCAATATAATCCCCGACTGATATAATGAGTATGAGGAAAAAAACAGAGATAATTATCCCTATTACCCATCCAATAAAATAATTGAAAAATAATTTTTTCTCATTAAAGAGACCTTCAAGTTTCCCCCATGCAAAATAGAGTATTCCAAAAGAGGGAACAAAGCCAACCACTGATGATACAAAAAAATCCCAGTCCATACACATGAATGGTTTTCAATATTAATACTTTTTTAATTCCACATCTAAAACAATATGATATATCCGTGGAGCATAAGACTTTACAATTCTCTTTTTTAAAATTTTAACAGAAAAACCGTATTTTTCCGCATGTTTTTTTATATTTCTTTCAGGCATATAATCAATTTCCTCTTTCTTAAACAAATCATGGTAGTGTATTGTTCCTCCTTCATTCGTTAAGATTCTTATTCCTAAATCTATGAATTTCTCCGTGTGGATATATCCCATAATAATCCTATTTGCGATTTTAGTGGGACATACTCTCCTGTTATCACCAAATAATGGAATCACATTTTTTACATTATTTATTCTTACGTTATCAATTAGATAATAATAGGCAGTTGGATTTTTTTCACAGGCATATATTCTTTTTGCCCTTCCATAAATTGCAAGGGGAAGTGTGAAATATCCAATTCCTGAGAACATATCTACTATGATTTCTCCCTCAACATTTATTTTACTCATTCTGATTCTCTCATCCACATTACCTGAGGAGAACATTATTTTTGCGACATCCAATTTATATTTTATTCCATTTTCAGTATGCAATGTTTCGGTATCTTCACCATAAATAACTTTAATTTCAGGCTCTCTGAATTCTCCCTTAATACCATGATTTATACATACTGTCTTGGCATTCAAAACCTCCGCAAATACCTTTCCAACAATCTTTTCAATTTTTTCAGATTCGGTAAATGGGGGAAGAAGAATCACTTCCCCTATTTTCTCCCAGTAATCAGGCACCTTTACATTTTTTCCCATATCCAATTTTTTCAATTTTTCAATGATTCTCTCATAAGGTGATTTCTTCCTTCTTCTTGAATTAAGTTCAATATCTATGGCTCCCTCAACATATTCTTTCAGAGGAAAGTAAATGAATTTTCCATTATCTCTTATATTCCAATTAGATGAGAGCAATCTCTTTTTAACCAATTTTTTTCTTATTTTCTCAGCGTTTTTCTTTTCAACTTTCAACGCATAAACCACAAGAAATAATCATAAAGATGATAAAAAGGTTTTGGTAATGGTAATGGATGATAAACAATGTTTCACCAACCATATACACATCTTTAGCATGAACTGAAAGGTAGCTTCGGACTTTAGTAACCCGCGGGCTGAGCACCTCGCCCCGAAGGGCTCGGTACTTACACCCGGGCTCTATCAAACTCCTCTTTTAGGAGCGTCCTAATGACGGCACCTCTTTTCAGGGGTTGCTTCGTGCTTAGATGCCTTCAGCACTTATCAACATACGGCGTGGCTGCCCGGCAATGCCCTGCCAGACAACCGGTAAACTAGAGGCCGCGGGGCCCCGTTCCTCTCGTACTAGAGGCCCCTTCCCCTCAGATGCCGACACACTCCCACGGAAAAGCAACCCTACTGTCTCGCGACGTAGTGAACCCATCTCAC
>CAZVSZ010000108.1:0-4708 GCA_964630095.1 uncultured Thermoplasmata archaeon
AAGTTCTTCGTTTATTTGTCTATTTATCGCTTCTTCTATTTCTTTATCTATCATTCTTTCACCTCCTTTAATTTATTCAAAACTTCTTCAGCATGAGCATTAACCCTCACCTTGGGCCAGATATACACGATTTTTCCCTCGGGATTGATTAAAAATGTGCTTCTTATTGTTCCGAAATACTCTCTCCCGTAATTTTTCTTCTTTCCCCATGCTCCGTATTTCTCTATAACTTTATGACTTTCATCGCTCAACAGAAGTATTCCAAGATTTTGCTTAATTATGAATCTCTCGTGGGATTTTGGGGAATCCTTGCTTATTCCGATTATCACCGCTCCCAAGTTTTCAAATTCGTCCCGGAGAGATGTGAAATCCTTTGCTTCACGGGTACAGCCCGATGTATTATCCTTGGGATAAAAATAGAGAACTATCCATTTTCCCCTGTAATCCCGTAGGCAATGCTCCTCGCCTTTGTGATCCAAGAGACAGAAATCCCCTGCCTTATCCCCAATTCTCATTTCATCACCCCAATTTCACGATGCTTCTCCGCAATCTTCCTTGCAAACTCTCCTATTTTTTCGTAATCTTCCTCCTTCGGCAATCCCTTGAGCAACAGGGGTTCAAGAAGTTCTACCCTTAGAGATGAGAGATTCCCCTTGAGTATGTCCACTGTTCTTCCACCCCAACCATAGGAGCCAATTATCCCAATGAATTTCACCTTTGGACGGAGGGCGTTGACAATATAAGCGGCATAAACTGCCGATGGATGCGGCCCCGAAAGCATGGTAGGTGTCGCTATAATCACTGTGGCTGCATCAACCAAATCCATGGCAAGTTCTCCCAAATCAGTGGTTATTAGATTTCTCGCCTTCACCTCAATTCCAAGAGAGAATAAAGAATCAATCAGGTAATCAACCATTTTTCTTGTGCTTCCGTGCATGGATACAAAACCGATAAGAACAATGTTTTTCGGTTTCTCATCTATCCATTCTCTGTACGCGTTGATTATAAATTCCGGATTATCGTAAACGGGTCCATGACTCGGGGCTATTATTTTTATCTCCTTTTCTTCAATTTTTTTCATGTTTCTCTCAATGAAGTTTCTGAACGGCATCATTATTTCCGCGTAGTATCTCTTGGCTTCCTGATAAACCCTATAGTAATCCCTTGCAAAGGTGTGCGATGTGGCCACATGAGACCCGAAAAAATCACATGTAAATAATATACCATCTTCAACAAGATATGTGCTCATTGTCTCGGGCCAGTGAACCCAGGGAGTCATTATGAATTCAAGAGTTTTATCTCCCAAACTCAACTTATCTCCCTCGCTTATCACCATGAACTTTTCCTCGGGAATATGAAGAAGATCCATCTCAAATTTCTTGCATTTTTCATTGGTGACAATTTTTGCCTCAGGACACATATCAAGAATGAATGGCAAGGAGCCTGAATGGTCCTGCTCCGCATGATTTGAAATAATGTAATCTATTTTTTTCACATTCATATCAACTAAATTTTTCTTTAACTCCTCAAATTTGTAGGGTTCAACAGTGTCAATCAAGGCTGTTTTCTCACTTCCAAAAATCAGGTAGGAATTGTAACTTGTGCCCTGGGGAAGTGGAACTATCTCATCAAATAATGTTCTATCCCAGTCAATGGCTCCAACATTGTAAACCTTTTCACTTATTTTTCTTATCATCTTATTCCTCCAGCGGTTCAAACAAATCCTTTGATGCTCCACATACTGGGCATACCCAATCATCAGGTATATCTTCAAAAGGTGTTCCTGAATTTATTCCCCCATCCGAGTCCCCCCAGGCAAGATCGTATATATATCCACAAACAGTACATCTCCATTTCATTTTTTCACATCTCCTTTTATTGTTCATGAAGGTAAATACTTTGAATTATTTAAATGTTTTGTTCGTATATCAAATTATTTTATATGAAAAACTTTAATAATGATTACGCTATTACCTATCTATATGGACGATAAAGATAAGAAAATAATTGAGTTACTTGAAAAAAATTCAAGAATGCCATTTACGGAAATTGCAAAAATATTGGGGGTTACTGAAACAACCGTTAGAAAAAGAGTTGAAGAACTTGAAAAGAAAGGAATTATTAAAAAATACACGATTGAGATTAATCCTGAAAAAATGGGGTATAAGACCGTAACGATTCTTGGGATGGATGTCGAGCCAAAATATCTTCTGGAAGCGGCAAAGAAACTTGCCGAAGTTGATGAGTGTAAATGGGTGGCCACATCCACGGGGGATCACATGCTCATGTGCGAAGTATGGGCAAGAAACGGTGAGCATCTTTTTCAAATCTTGACCAATAAAATTGGCAAGATAAAGGGCGTGAGAGACCTATGCCCGGCAATAATAATGGAGAGAATAAAATAGTGTTTGAAATCTCATACGACTCGCTGGGAAAATTCATAACTCGCAACAACAGATTTTTAGGTGAAGTTTTAATTGATGGAAAAAAGACATATGGGCACATTCATGACCCGGGGAGACTTGAAGAATTGTTAAAAAAAGGAAATGATATTCTCCTGAAAAGATACGATAAGAAAAATAGAAAAACTGAGTGGGAGGTAATCGCCGCAAGATATGGAAAAAACTGGATTTTCATAAATTCAAAATTTCATTCTTCAATAACAAGAAAAATTCTAGAAAATTCCGAAATCAATGTGGGAGGAAGCCGTCTCGATTTTCTACTAATGAGAAAAAATGAAAAGATATGGGTTGAGGTGAAGGGCTGCACATTAATGATAGACCATATTGCACTTTTTCCCGATGCACCCACAGAGAGGGGGAGAAGGCATGTTGAAAAACTTATAAAATTAAGGAAAGAAGGAAATAGAAGTGTTCTGATTTTCCTTGTATTTCACAATGCGAAATGCTTTTCCCCAAATAAAGAGAGGGATGAAAAATTCGCCAATATATTCTACCAGGCAATGAAGAATGGAGTTGAAATCTATCCTCTCCATCTCAGTTACGACGGAAAATTCATTTATTACCACGGGATAATTCCCGTGTGCAAAAATCAAAATTAAGTAGGTAAAGATAATTAACCATGAAAGTTTTCATCACGAGGAAGATTCCGGAAGAGGGAATTGAAATCCTGAGAAAAAATGCTCTCAATGTGGAGATTTATCCCCATGATAGAATTCCAGAAAAAAAGGAAATAATAGAAGGGGTAAAAGATGCAGATGCCCTCATATCTCTTCTCAGCGACAAAATTGACAGGGAGATTATTGACTCTGCCCCAAAATTGAAAGTAATAGGGAATTATGCAGTGGGCTATAACAACATTGATGTGGAATACGCAAAAAAGAAGGGTATAACTGTGGTAAATACTCCCGAAGTTCTTACGGAGACAACGGCAGACCTTGCATTCGCCCTAATACTGGCGGCATCAAGGAGGGTTGTTGAAGGAGACAAATTCTTGCGTGAAGGGAAATTCAAAGGATGGTTACCTCTCCTCATGCTCGGCAAAGAAGTTTATTCGTCAACTCTGGGAATCATAGGTGCGGGCAGGATAGGTCAGGCTGTGGGAAGAAGAGCAAAATGCTTCAACATGAAAATTTTGTACTATTCAAGAAGCAGAAAAATGGAATTTGAAAAAGAAACAGGTGCGAAATTCGTATCTTTTGAAACTCTTCTGAAAGAGTCGGATATTATTACAATTCATGTTCCTCTAAACCGCAATACATATCACTTAATAAGCGATGAGGAGATGAAAATGATGAAGGATGGAGTAATCCTCGTTAATACTGCCCGTGGTGAAATTATTGATGAAAAAGCGTTAATAAAATATCTTAAAAAGGGTAAATTTTTCTCAGTGGGGCTTGATGTATTTGAGAATGAGCCAAATATCAATGAGAAACTGCTCAAATTCAAGAATGTTATTATCACTCCCCATATTGGCAGTGCCACCGAAAAAACGAGAAAAAAGATGGCGGAGATGGTCTGCAACGATGTTGCCCGTGTGCTGAGCGGGAAAGAGCCGATTAATCGTGTTGTATGATTTCTTCTATTTTCTCCACGACCTCTTTAACCTGTGGGGCGGTATTTTCGTCTACTCCGTGGAGTACAATATGGATTTTGTATCCTTTATTCAAGGAAATTCTCGTTAATGATGCCTTGAATCCCTCACAGTTAAAGTCATATTCTCCTGTCCATATGGACCTTTTCACCTCGCCACATTCTTCACTTAGTGATTTTATAATCTTTTTAAATTTCTCTTTGCTGTACGGCCCTTTAAAGTTCCTCGAAAAAGAGAGAGGTTGCTTTTTGGCGAATCTCAGAATCGCTGGCATGGCAAGGAGGGGAAACAATCCGATAACTATAAAAATCAAAACGATATTAAAGGGAAATCCTGACATAATTGCCATTTCAAATGCGGTAAGGGGTAGCCCAACGGCCACCAAAACTGGTAAACCCAGAAGATTGAGTGTAAGGAGATACTGTGAGGTTACCCACCATCCTTTTGACTGCTCATTCATTTCCTTTGTGTGTCCCCAGAAAAATGCAATGAAGAAATCAACCATTATCAAAATAAAAATCATCAAAAAGATATCAAAAGAATTAAAAAGGGCTATGGATATTAAAGCCAGAATAAATAAAAGGTACATCACATTTGTTAGGAGCGTCCTAACTTTCTCTATCTGCAGCTGATT
The DNA here is from genome assembly GCA_964630095.1 of uncultured Thermoplasmata archaeon. Taxonomy (GTDB): domain Archaea; phylum Thermoplasmatota; class Thermoplasmata; order Thermoplasmatales; family Aciduliprofundaceae; genus CAZVSZ01. Next base: position 4,688 of record CAZVSZ010000108.1, read on the forward strand.
CTCAAACCTCTCCACAATTCC
>CAZVSZ010000109.1:0-4616 GCA_964630095.1 uncultured Thermoplasmata archaeon
TTAATTCCGCAGTTGCTAAAAAACCCGCCAGGGTGTTGCACAACCTTTAATATGGATGGCTGCTAATAATAATTTATCATGGATCCAACCAAGTATGAGGAGATAGGCAGGTGCAAGATAACCCTCAAAAGGGCAAAGAAGAACATTTCCTACTCAATGGTAGGGCTACCCTACGAATACGCACATCTTGTCGGCAAACATGCGAGAATCTACCGTATGGATGATAACTCTTACCTCATTGTGATTCAGGATGGTGAAAAGTTGCACAATCCGAAGGGTATTTTATCAATGAAAACAAATTCAAGTGATACCGCAGAAATTCGCAAAAATACACAAAACCAGAATGGATGCAGGGGGAGGGACGAGCATCTGTGATGCGAGTAATCCCCCGCACGAATGAGCAAAGCGAATGAGTGCAGGGGGAGGGATTTGAACCCCCGAACCCCTACGGGACGGGACCCTAAATCCCGCACCTTTAACCTGTCTCGGTAACCCCTGCCACAAAAACCTTCATTACTTCCCTCTATTTTAATCTTATATCTCTTTCATTTTTGGGGGCAATACTTTCCATCTCCAGATTCCATCCATGATATCTTCCCTTGAAAATCCCTGCTCTCCCAGATAATCATACCACCTCTTAAACAGTTGTGGATGTGTTCTTTTTAAATTGTGAAACTCAGAGTTTAGCATTGAGGGGCACATGTAGCATCCAAGTCGCTCATAGCCCATATCGTAAAGGGGATTGTAAGGTAAATTATGATAATGAATATACAGCCATACCTGTAAGGCAAGCCAGTCAAATATTGGGTATATCATTCTTAAATTTCCCAATCTTCTTGACTCTGGAGCATGCATTCTTCTGAATGATTCATATTTTCTCATTCCATCCACTATTGTTCCCGATAGCCTTTTTAAGGGCTCAATTTTAAGATATTTTGTGCACCATCTATTATCCTTTGTGGGTATTCCTCTCTCTTTAGCGATTTTCCAGAAATCATCCTCGGGTTTTAATTCAATTAAATCAACACCTATATAATCTGCAAATTTATGAATAAATCTTTCTGTTTCTGGGAATTCAAGACCTGTATTTACAAAAACTGCTTTCTTTACTCCTCCAAGGAATGAGAGATATAGTGATACTTCACTATCCTTACCACCGCTAAAGGCAACATAATCTGGACTTTTCTTTATCAGGTATTCTACCGCTTTTCTCTCCATAGATGATAAAATTTTTCTGTTCGCCTCCACAGCATCTTCCAAATCAGATGCCCTTTTCGGAGTTGTTTTCCTGCAAAACACATCATGGATTCTTATAAATTCTCCCTTATTAAGTGCCACGCCTATACAGTTTTCCCTTCTGAAAATTGCCCACTCTTTTTCAATTTTCCTTTCTATCTTCTTGCCTTTTAAATATCCTCCCATATCTATTTTAAAATCTTCATACGAGGTCAAATGGTAAAAGAGATTTGCCCCCTTCCCTGTGGGAATAAATATCCATCGCCATTTTTCATCCTTTACATACTCCATTATCCCTATTTTGAAGCCATCTACATAAACATCCTTTCTGTAATCAAGCCCTGGCTGTTTTGAAACTAAAATTAACCTCTTTTTCAGATAATTTCTTACTTCTTTAAATGGAATTAATCTATTTAATTTTCTCCTCTCTTCACTCATTGCAGGCCTTATGTCCCCAAGGTCATGAAAATACAAATCTCTACCTGTGCCCCCGCATATATCACATCTCTGGCCTAAAATCGGTACATTGCATCTTGGACAGTATTTTATTTTCACAATCTTTTAATGTCTCATTACTATATACTTTTTTCCTAAATTAGTGCGGGTGCCGGGGCTCGAACCCGGGTTAGAGGCTTGGGAAGCCTCCGTCCTACCACTAGACTACACCCGCTTGCATCAGGTTTGCTACACCCCCTTAAATAGGATATACTATCCCATTTTATTAATTTAACGCATAGCCCTTCTTTGCATGGAAAGGCAATTAAACCCCTTTGCTATACTGCAATGGTGGACAGGAGAATATATCTTGTGCAAATTGTGAGTTATACGGCTATAATGCTATCCATAACCTATACACCATCTCTTGCAGCAGCCACTGGAGCAAGCAGATTTGAAATATCCCTCATTTTTTCACTCTACAATTTTGCCTATTTTCTATCATCCATGATATTTGGACGACTTACAGATATTCATGGAAGAAGAATATTTATTTTAACTGGATTCTTTGTATCTTCTATTGCATTTTTACTGCAGTATTTTTACAGGGATTATTTTTCACTTCTCTTTCTCAGAATAATTGCAGGATTTTCTGCTGGAATATTTCCAGCGGCTGTAATCTCCCTCGCACATGATATAAATATGAAGATGGGAAAATTATCATCCTTTGGTGCTCTTGGATGGGCTCTCGGCGGATATCTTGCAGGGGTAATATCCTTATTTTTCAGTCTTAAAAGCACATATATATTTTCGTCTGCCGTTTTTCTCATAGGATTCTTCATGGCATTGCGTATTCATGATGTGGGGGTGAAGATTGAGAGAATACCACTATTTCCGAAAGATGTCATAAGGAGAAACTGGTCGCTTTACCTATCCTACATATTCAGACATTCTGCGGCAACTATGATATGGGCTTACTGGCCATTATTTATCGCATCCATAGGCGGAAACACATTCTGGCAGGCTGCTACAATGGGAGTTAATTCAACAGTGCAATTCTTTTTAATGTATTTCTACACTGATGTCCGCAGAGATACATCTCTCATATTCTGGGGCTTAGTTCTCTCATCCCTCACTTTTCTATCCTATTCTTTTACTTACAATGTATGGCTCATCATCCCCGTGCAGGCAGTTCTTGCCACATCATGGTCGTTCCTATATGTGGGCTCTCTTAAATATCTGACAGATAGAAACCCGGAAAAGGCAACAGCAACAGGCTTACTCAATTCATCCATTGGAATATCCGCATTTTTAGGTCCCCTTTTAGGTGGTGTATTCATGGAATTCTTTCCAAATTTCAGATATCTTATGCTCTTCTCCTTCTCTGTGGCTTTCTTGGGCGTGCTGCTGTTTTTGTTTACCCATAAGGGAGATTTATTTAAAAAATAATTTAAAGAACGAACCTTACCGACCCACCATCAATCTGAATCGTTGCACCTGTTATGAATCCTGCTCTCTCGCTTGCAAGAAAACTGGCTAAATATGCAACCTCATCTGCTTTTCCCAGCCTTCCCATTGGAATGTCCAAAATCCATTTTTTCAGAGATTCTTCATAACTTATACCCTCATGCTCAGCCCTCCTTCTCGTAAGTTCCTCTATTCTCTCAGTGTGTATCGGTCCTGGTGCAATATTGTTTATCGTAATTCCATACTTTGCCCACTGCATTGCGAGAGTTTTTGCCATGCCCACAACGGCGAGACGAATTGAATTGGAGAGAATAAGATTATCAATGGGCTGCTTCACACTCATGGAAGTTATGTTTATTATTCTCCCGTATCTCTGCTTTTTCATATACGGGCTCACTCCACGAATGAATCTCATAGCGCTCATGAATGTCAGATTATATGCATTATACCAGTCCTCATCGCTGAGTTCTTCAAAATATCCCGCTTTTGGGCCTCCTGCATTATTTAAGAGGATATGCACAGTTCCAAACTCCTTCACTGTCTCGTCTATTACCCTCTCTATATCCTCCTTCCTTGTAACATCCCCCGGAACTGCTATGATGTTTTTTGCAACTTTCCTACCCACTTCCTCTATTGTTTCCTCAATGATTTTTCTCACTGCCTTAAACAAGTTCTCCTGATTTCTGGCAACCATCACAACCCTTGCCCCATTTCTTGCAAATTCCCTAGCAATGGCAAATCCCATCCCACGGCTTGCACCACAAACTATCGCTACTTTATTTTTCATTTTTCTCAACCTCCTTCAAAAACAGTTTAAGATTTTTCTCAAGATGTACATCCTGAATGAAAGATAGTGCATCACCCACATCATTTAAAAGATTCAAATCCTCATGCATATCGCTTCCCACAGATACGGGTATATTATAATCCTTCATCACCTCAAAGAATTTTTGTGCAATTCTGTAATATGGCATGCCCAATTTTGTATAATTTATATTTGTATTCAGTTCTATCCCTATATTGTCAGATTCAAGAACTCTGAGAAGAGAATTGATGTCAGCATCTCCAAAATTTCTGCCAATATCATTATGTGCCAGAATTACAGGCAAATTCAGATTTTTTCTCAACTCCAAAAGCATCCAGAGGGGATATCCCTCCCATATATCATCCTGAACATATTCAAAAAGCAGAAAATCAAAATCTTTAAAATCTGGAAGATTTTCAATGTCCGTGCGGAGAGAGAAATCAATCTCAAGCCCTATGTAAATATCAATCTTCCTTCTATACTTCTTTCTCAGGCCTTTTAAATCTTCCACATACATCTTTAGATATTTCGGGGGAATTGAACTTGTCTTCTTTGTGAGATAGTGATCAGTGATTGCTATTTTTTCCATCTTTCTCTTTATCCCCTCTCGCACAATTATCTCGGGAGTGTAGACTCCATCGCTCCATGTTGTGTGTATATGGAAGTTCATCAC
>CAZVSZ010000110.1:0-4580 GCA_964630095.1 uncultured Thermoplasmata archaeon
ATCTTAATCTAACTTTTACCTCTTTCAGTTTCCAAAACGCATCCTTCTCTATTTAAGATTTACGCATTCCTCCCACTACTTGAGATGGTGGGCTTCCTGCCATGTTCATAGTGAGGAGGACATGCAAAAATTTCTTTCAGGGAGGAAACATTCCCCCTTCAATTATGGTACCGGGGCATGAGCAAAAAGAAAAAAATTATGAATAATATGATATTATCTCCACAGAGGAGATGTGAAAAAATGAGCAATATATTTGTGAATCGCAGAGAAGAACTTGATTATTTACGAAAAAGTGCTGAGGGAATCAGGAATGGTCGGGGGGAGGTAATCCTGTTAGAGGGACCTGCAGGTATAGGGAAGAGTGCATTACTTGATGAATTTAAGAAAAGCATTAAAAAAGATTACGAAATTTTAGAGGGTATATGCACAAGAGATTCAAAATATATTCCCTATGATTTGTTTTCCCGTGCGCTCAAGAATTATGGCACTTTGAAAGATATCAGGGATTTGGAGGAGAGGAGGAAACTCATGGAATTTGCAGAAGAGCTTATGAAGAAAAGGGGATTGGTATTTGTGAACGAGAATGAAAGTGGAGGTGGTTACAAATTATACCGTGAGATAAGAGAAAAACTGGATGGGATATATTTCAGTATGAGGCAAACAGAAGATGAAGACGGTATATGGCTTACTGAGACAAAAACAGAAAAAAGAATTGCAAATCCCACAAATATGGAATTTTCAATAATTCCAATTATAGATGATTTGAAGAGAAAGAAAGGGAAAAAGGTATTTTACATTGAAGGCATAAATTATCTCATTTACCTAAATGGAATTAATAGTGTTGTTGATTTTCTGCATACGCTACATTCCATTTCGCTGGAAGGGCATATCATCATAATATCTGGAAAAATGGAATACTTGAAGGAGGAGGAGAGAAATTCACTTCTTCCCCTTTTTGATGAGGAAATAACCATAGAGGGCGGAGTGGAAAATAAGGAGAATTGTGTTGAGATTGTAAATGAGAATAAAGATGGAATCATTTTCACAAGCAGAAGAGGAAAGGGAGATTACACCGTGGGGAAGGGATTTCTGGAACCACATCGTATTGATTTTGAATTGTTTGACAGGATATCCGAAGAGATATCAAAGGGAAATAATATTGTTCTTGATTGTCTTCCCCTCTTAATTCATTATAATGGAATAAGGAGAATTTATATATGGCTTAAAGCAGTTGCAGATTTTGCAAGGAAAAATAGAGTTAAATTGTATATTAATGTAAGGGGATTAAGTAATTCCCATATAAATATGATAAAAGATCTTGCAGATGCTTCAGAGATTGCAACAAATCCAGCACATGAAGATATTGATAAGGAGAGTCCTCTGAAATTCTATGATACAATATTCAATTTTCTACATATTGAATCGCAGAAAAAACCAGTTGTTATGATTCTTGAAAATTTACAGTGGAGTGATAAAAGTTCCCTCAAACTGCTCAAATACCTTGCAAGGAATATAATAAGAAGTAGAATACTGCTCATTGGCACCTACAGGGAGGGAGATATATCGCAAGATGAAAATACAGTTAAGATTTTTCGGGAGATACAGAATCTGGAAAATGGGCGATTGATAGGAATAAAACCACTATCAAGAAAATTTCTGGGAGAGATGTTTGGAAATCTTGATGGGGATTCATTGAAATTGATCTACGAGAAAAGTGGGGGAAACCCATTGCTCGCAAGGGCTATTATTCAGAATATGGAGAAGAAGGAAATTATGGTCCCGGATAGTATAAGAAAGAGTATAGAGATGCAGATTGACTCGCTTGACGACAGAACACTCTATTTCCTTAGATTTCTCTCGGTGCTTGGTGAAGAGGTGGATATTGATAATCTGAGGAATTTCCATCCCAATTATTATAGATACATTGAAAAGGTGAAGGATAAATTTCTCCATGTTTCAGATGGAAAGATAAAATTTTTATATTCCATATACAGGGATGTGATTTATCAAGGAACATCAAAGGATGTGAAAAAAGAGTTTCATAGAAAAATAGGAGAATTCATGGAAGAAAGGGGAGATGTTATAAAATCAGCATATCATTACTATATGGCTGGAGATAAAAGAGCCATAAAATTATTGAAGAAGGCATCAGAAAAATCTGTGAAAATGATGGCGATAAGAAATGCCATAGATTATTACGAGAAGGCACTTGAGATTGCAAGAAAATATGGATTGAAGGATGAAATATATCAATTCTATGAGAAGATGGGAGATTATTACATGCTTCTTGGAGAGTATAAAAATGCAATTGATATGTATGAGAAATCTTTGGAGGAGGGAAACAAAAAAGAGGTTGATTTAGGAACAAAGATTGGAGTATGTCAATCCTCGCTTGGAGAATACAGCATGGCACTTGATATTTTCAATAAATATCTGGAAAAAGCGAAGGGAATTAAAAGGGCAAAAATTATTGGGCAAATAGGCATTATTAAATGGCACATTGGAGATTTTGATTCATCTCTTAAGAATTTGAAAGAATATTTGAAAATTGCAAGGAAATACGGGAGCAAAGAGGATATTGCAGAAGCATACAGAAATATGGCAGTTGTTTACCATTATAAATCTGATTACAAAAAGGTTCTGGAGTATGGTAAAAAAGCACTTGAAATTGCCTCTGAGATAGGGGATTATGGGAAAATTGCCAATTCCTACAACATTATTGGAATTGCATACGATGGTATGTATAAATTTGATGAAGCGCTAAAATACTACAAAAAATATATGGATATATCCCAGAGAATAGGAAATTTCAAATATCTTTCAATGGCATACAACAATATAGCAATAGTTTATAACAATATGGGAGAGATGGAGAAATACAGAGAATATCTTTTAAAATCTCTTGAATACAATTTCAAAATAGGAAACAAAAGGGATTTATCCATCACCTACTACAACCTTGCAAGAGCGGAGGAAAAAATGGGTGATTATCTAATGGCACTAAAATACATGGAAAAGAGCACAGATTATGCAAATGAAGCGGGGGATATATATCTGATTTCCACAAACTACTTGAATATATCCTTTCTATATGCTGATCTGGAAGAATATGATAAGGCAGAAAAATATGTAAAAATGAGTATGCTTATTGCGGAAGATGAAAACTATGAATCTGAAAAAATTGCTTCATATCTTCAATATGCCTCATTATTAACGAAGATGGGAGATTACAGGGAAGCAGAAAATTATCTTCAAAAAACTAAAAAATTGGTTGAGAAAATAAAAGATAAGTCAATTAAACTCTCATATTTGGAGGGAGAGGTAGAATACTGCATTGAAAGGGGATTAATAGATGATGCAGAAAATTTTCTCAAGATGGCGATGGAGATAGCAAATGAAATTGGTGATGAGTATGAAAAAAATTATGCTCTCCAGTACATGGCAAAGTTAAGATGCCTGAGAAATGAGGTAAATGATGCAATAAAATATTATGATAAAATAATTGGGTATTTTGAGAGAATGCGCAGAAGAAAAACTCTGGCAGATATACTTTATGATTATGGAAAATGTCTATCAAAGAAAAATAAAGATGAGGCAATTGAGAAATTAGAGAGAGCAAAGGAAATATATAGAGATATGAGCCTTAAAAATAAAGAGAAGGATGTTTGTGCTGAGATTTCAAAATTAATGAAAAATAAAGATTAAAATGCCCAGTAGGAATGGAAAGATTTAATAGACTTAAATTAATAATGTAACTATGGCATCCAACATCGGTGAGGGTATTGAGTTTGCAGGTATAGTATCGGTAATTATTGCAGGTATAAACATAATCTGGGGATTTCTAATTATTCCAATATATGTAATAGTTGGTTTTTTAGGTATTATATTTGCCATAGTTGACCTTATTCTCTTCTTCTATGCCATGAAAACTAAAAAAATATATGAAGAAAGAGAATACGAGAAGGCAAGAGATACAACTAAAAATTTGATGTTCTTGGGATTCGTATTTGGATTAATAATCTTGGGATTTATATTCTATCTTTCTTACAAGAATTTGGATGAAATCATAACGAAAAAATACCTTGTTAAGGCTCCAGAAAAGCCTTTCTACCCTCCCCCACAATTCCCACAATAAATTAAGAGATAGAATATGGACTCATCATAAATAACCCAACACTTATTATTATAAAGAGAAACATTGCAACAAGTCCAATAACTATCATCAGAGTCCTCTCCCTCTCATCCAGTAGCGGGTCTATAGTTCCTAAAAATCCCGCGAGCATGAGGGTAAATGTCCCAACTTCCATTATTATTCTCCCGTATAAATTTCCAGTTTTGGTTGAATTTTTCCAGGCATTCAAGTCCTTTTGATAATCCTTATAATTCTCATAAGAAGAGGATGTTGGTGGAGGAGTCCAGTTGGCAAGTGTAACCCAAATTCCTCCCATAAATATCAATATAACCCCCACAATGGCAATCGTCATCCACTTAAAAACTCCACTTTTTCTCTTAAATACTGGTGGCGGAAGATTTGAACCATTCTTTATTAAATTATTCTTCAAGATTCTTTCATCCATAGA
>CAZVSZ010000111.1:0-4335 GCA_964630095.1 uncultured Thermoplasmata archaeon
TATAACTTCTCCATTTTTAAAATTTCCATCTCTACTTCTTTCTCCTTTTTCAAAAGATTCATCTTCCTGTATATCATCTTTGATGAATTTAACTTCTCAATACATTCTTTTTTATTGTATTTGGAGAGACATTTACCAAAATCAAATAGGATATCAGCCAGAATCTTCTCCTTTCCAATCTTTTTGAAATAGGATATAATCTCATCATAATATCTAATTGCACTGTTTATATCGTTTCTCATGCATCTCAATTTTGCCAGATATTGCAGAGCATACATAATTTCATATTCGTTACCAATATCGTCTGCTATATCCATTGCTATTTTTAGAGAATCTTCTGCTGCATTGATGTTTTTAACTTCAATATAATATTCTATCTCTGTTTCTAAATATGAAAGTTTAATTGATTTATCCTTCTCTTCTTTTACTAGCTTTTCTGCCTTTTTAAGATACTCTCCCGCCTTTTTATAATCTTTCTTCCCGATAAGTAAGGATACATATATGAGATAATTTGAAATTTTTTCAGTTTCATAATTTTCCTCATCTGCAATTCTCATTGCCTTCTTAATATATGTTTCCGCCTCATCGTAATATTTCAAATCAATATACATTGAAGCCATGTTCCTGTAATTTCTGCAAATCTCATAGATATCTCCACTCTCATCTGCATACTTTGTACTTTTTTTCATATACTCCAATGCTTTTAAATAATCCCCCATCTCTGTTTCTACAATTGCAAGATTGTTATATGATATTGATAACTCCCTTTTATTACCTATTTTGAAATTAAACTCAAGAGATTTTAAATAATAATCCTTTACCTTCTCAACATCTCCCTTCACATCATAAACTATTGCCATATTGTTGTATGCCTTTGAAATATAATCAAAATTACCTATCTTTTCAGATATTTCCAAATACTTTCTAAAGTACTCAAGGGCATCATCAAGTTTATACATTCTTTCATAAACTACTCCAATAACATTATAAGAATTTGCAATTTTCCCGTAATCACTTATCTCAGAGGAAACATTTAGTGCTTTTTTCGCATACTCCAGAGTCTTCTCATAATCGGATTTATAATAATAAACAATTGCAATATTTCTGTATGCTTCTGCCACATCTTCCTTACTTTTATACTTCTTTGCAAGTTTCAGATATTCTTCAAGATTTGAGAGGGCTTTATCAAAATTTCCAATATGCCAGTTAACAATTCCTATCTGTCCAATTATTTTCGCTTTTTCTATACCTTTTGCTTTCTCTAAATATCTCTTAAAAATATCAATGGATAAATCGTATTTTCCAAGTGAGGAATTACACTTACCAATTTTTATTCCAACATTAACCTCATTTGGATTTCCATTCTTCAATGAGTTCTTATACATCTCTATTGCATTTTTATACTCTCCAAGGAGCATGTAATAATCTCCAATTTTCTCATATATACGATAGATTTCATCTTTCAAATTATATTTTTTTGCAATATCAAGTGCCTTTCCATAGTAGTCTATTGCATCCCTTATGGCAAAAACGCTTATAGATTCCTCTGCTACCTTTTTCAGCAACTCCAAGGATTTTCTCTCACCAGCCATATAATAATGATATGCTGCTTTAATCACATCTCCTCTTTTTTTCATAAACTCCCCTATCTTCCTGTGCATATTAATTCTCAAATCCTTGGATATCTCCTGGTAAACCACATCTCTATACGGTGAATAAATAAACCCTATTTTTCCATTTTCTGATTCCAAAAATTTGTTCTTTAGTTTTTCAATATATTTTGGATAATCTGGATAAAATTTCTTAATCGTGTTAACATCTGCCTTTTCACCTAAGATGGAGAGAAATCTCAAAAAATAGAGAGTCCTGTCATCAAGAGAGTCAATCTGCATTTCAATACTTTCCCTTATACTTTCGGGCATTATTATCTTGCCTTCTCCAATATTATTTGAAATTGTAATTGCCAGCAACGGATTTCCCTCACTTTTTTCATAAATCGCTTCAAAAGTTTCATCGTTCATATCCGAGAAAATTTTTCTCAAATCCTTCTTTGAAAGAGGCTTAATTCTTATCAAATCAGAATTCTCTAAATTCTGGATTTCTTCAATTATTTCTGAAGTCTTTTCATCAAATACAATATCTTCATTTCTGTAAGTGACAATAATCATAATCCTGCTCCTTATTATGTTGCGTGATAGATAATGGAGAAGTTCAAGGGAACTTTTATCAGACCATTGCAGGTCTTCAAGGAGTATTATTATTGGTCTCTTTTTTGAATTGTAATCTAAAAAACTAAATATTGTATCATAAAACTTAATTGACTGCTCCTTTTCCATCTCTTCATACTCTACATGCCTCACAATTTCAGAAACATCCGCTATATCCCTTAACATGTCAATTTGGGCATTATTTAATCCTCTCGTCGTGATATATAACTTCACATTATGCTTTCTTGCAAAATCAGCCACTGCTTTAAGCCATATATAAATTTTTCTAATGTTATTATAATGTATCAGTAAGGGAATACAATCAAGCACAATATTGTTTCCCCTCATTATTTCATCGGCTATTCTATCAAATAATTCAAAGTCAATACGATGGGGTTCAATATACCCTCGCCCCACTGTATATTTTCCCTCTCCTTTCTTGCTTGTGAAAACAACTCCCTCCTTACTCTCATTTACAAGATATACTAAGTTTTTCTTTCTTTTCTCTTCCCATTCTATGGATATTTCTTCATCAAAACTTGAAAGCAAAGTGCTTCTTTCCTCTTCTGTCAGATATTCAGTCTTTCCGGATATAAGAACTATATGCTTATCCGAGGAGAAAGAGTAGAGAGTATGAAGAAACTCAACTACTCTATCAATTCCATTTATATAAATAAGATAATTTATTTTATCAATATAGAAAACCTTCATTTTATTATCCTTAGCAACATCATATATAAGGGGGACTATTGAAAACTCTATATTTGAAGGCTCTGCGCTTCTCTTCTCCGTCTTTGTTTCAGTAAGCCAAATACCATCTTTTCTTTCAGGGGGGTTTACACTGAAATACACTCCACCTATTTCCTTCCTGATTGCACGATAGAGTTGATATCCCCCCCCTCCACTGATTTCGTCTATAAATACCATTTTTGGTCTCACAATTAAGTCCTCGGCAATATCTTTAATTTTCCTCTTCTCCTCTTCAACTTTGATATTCTTTAATGTGCCATAATTCTTGAGTGCCTGTGAAAATAGGTCATAGGGAACATATTTTGAATCCTGAGTACATTTTCCCTTGAGAATTTCAAAATCTTTTTTTACTTCCTTTTCAAATTCATTGAGAAGTGCTGTTTTTCCAATTCCAGCAGAGCCTTCTATCAAAATTACTTTCCCCCTCCCCCTTTTTATTTCTCCAGCATTTTTTCGCAGATAATCCAGCTCCCTCTTTCTATCCACAAATTCTGCTTTCATTTTCTCACTTCTCACATCTCCCAATAACAATATCATATTTATTCATTATCTTTTTTACTTTCAAACATTTTTCATCCGAAAGGTTTAAATTAAAGAATTGCATATATTTCAATATGAGATGGTTGCCTTTAATGATAATATTTGTTCTCCTTCTCTCTGCAGGAGCAGTGATTTTAGATATGGGCAATGAAAATAAGCAGATAAACCAGACCACTAAGGGAATGACATACTGGAGTGGTGAAGTGGATGTTCATATTGAATATTTCAAATGTGACCCTAATCTGGATACTATAGGTGACCCAGACCCATATTTCAGGGTTTTCATGAATGACCAGGAGATTAAAAGTCCCACATGGGATAATACTCATGAATTTCGTGCGAACTGGTGGGCAAATTTCACAGTTACAACGAGGGATAATGTTGTGTGGATTGAAATTGCTGCATGGGATAGTGATAGTGGGTTAAATGGAAGAGACGATTTAATTGATATCAGTCCAACAGATGGATTTACCCTTGACCTGATTTATAACCTTCAGACAAAGTCTTGGGGCGGAGATGTCACAGGGAACAACGCAAGTGGGAATCAGCCAAAAGATTGGGGGCAAATCGCATTTGAAATTTACTCCCATGGAAATTCTCAATCAAATATTAATCTCCCTTATTTGGGACTTGGAAGACTGGATTCATCACAGGTGTATCTTGATGGAAATCCAATGGGAGACCATTTTCAGCATGGCTCCGACAACTATTATTTTGCTCTTAATTCTGGGGATGATGTGAATATTAATATGCTTCCAAATCCCAATGCTGATTATGCCATATATCTCTATGACCCGAATAATAATCTTGTTTCACAATCAAATTCTGCTGGCTATGG
>CAZVSZ010000112.1:0-4329 GCA_964630095.1 uncultured Thermoplasmata archaeon
CTTCTCATTTTTACATTTTCCCCAAAGGGCATTGAGGGAACTGAACTCACTATCAATATAAGAACCAATATCACAATTCCATATTTCAACATGCTTTCTGTTTTCATAGTAGAAAATAAATGACTTTTGAGTATTTATTACTTTCGCTATTTTGGTTTATAGGGATGCTCACTCCCTCAGTTCCATAATACTCAATGATTTTCCAAAAACATTTTATATTTTGTTTGATAATGCAATTATATGGAATTTGAAGAGTTAATAAAAAAAGCATCTGATAACATGAGAAATGGGAATATTAAAAAGGCATTAGAAATTTATCAGGAATCTTTAAATCTTGCGGATAGTGATGAGAAAAAAGCAAGAGTTCTAAGAGGTATTGCAAGAACATATATTGCAGATGGAAAAATGTATAAGGCACAGGGAATACTCACTGATGCTCTTAACCTTGCTCTTAAAAGCGGGAATGCTAATATAACCACAGAGATTTATATAGCCTTGATAGACCTTTTTGATAGGTTAGGAGAAGTAAAAATTTCTGATAAATATATTAAAGAGGGAAGAAAATATGCTGATAAATCAGAGGAGAGTGAGAAATTCAATTTTTACAATATTGTGGCAATTCACAGTTTTAATACAGGAAAAATTGGGCTTGCTGAAAATTACTGGAAGAAATGCCTTGAGATTGGAGAGAAAATAAATGATAAGAATCTTCTTTCAATTGCATATAATAATGTTGGGGAGGTTTATAGGTTAAGAGGAGATTATCAAAAGGCATTGGAATTTTACAAGAGAGCATATGAAGTTGGAAAAGAAATAAAAAATTATGAGGGAATGGCTGTGAATCTCTTAAACATGGGGATGATTGAGAAAATAAGGAAAAACTTTGAGAGTGGCGAAAAATACCTGATGGAGAGCTTGGAATTATACAAGAAGCATAAAAACAAAATCAGGGCAGCTGCTGCCCATAGAGAATTTGCTATGCTACTTGCTGATGAAGGCAAATACGATAATGGAATTAAACATGCAGAAGAGGGTTTAAAAATAGTGGAAAATTTAGGAAATACCCAAAGAATTGGAGAACTCACTCTTGCGTTGGGATATGTTTATGAGAAAAAAGGAGATTTGAAAATTGCTTTAAGTATGTACAATAAGGCAAAGAAGATATTTACAGAGACGGAGAATAAGGTTATGTTAAGTGAGTGTGAACTCTATATTGGAAGAGTATTTTTATTGGCAGGAAAAAAAGATACAGCAGAATTTCACCTAAGGAAAGCAAGGGATATTGCAATGGAAATAGGAAAATTTAGAACACTACAGATGGCAAATTCCTTGCTGGCAAAATGTTAATCACAATACTTGACGGATATGTTGACGAGCCTTCAATTTTGGGTGTTCCACCTTACATTTCTCCCTATGTTAGAGAAGTTGCAGGGGTTTGCAGGGAACTTGAGATAAAATACGATTATATTACCATAGACGACTGGAGAACCGGGAGGAAAGTAAATGGAGACATTCTTGTTGTGATTGGAGGAGCAGTAGTTCCCGGTAAATATCTGAGAACATATCCTGCATCTCCAAGAGAAATAAATGAAATAGCCAAGAATTTCAAGGGCATTAAAATTATGGGGGGAGGTCTTGCAAAATATAACATGATTGATTGTAAATTATTTGATTTCTGTGCTAAGAAAGATGTTGACGCCCTCCTCTATGATATTCTTACTGAAAATTTTAACTTGGACAGATACCACAATGTTAGGGAATGGAACAGATGGTTATTGTATGGGGCAGATGTAGTGAAAATGCATCCTGATTTCCCAAAGTCTTTAATTGTTGAGATAGAAACATTCCGTGGATGTCCAAGGTATATAAATGGGGGATGTTCATTCTGTATAGAGCCATTATATGGCAAACCTATTTTCAGAGAGAGCGATGACATTGTAAAAGAGATAAAAAAGTTGAGCAATTTGGGTGTGAGAAATTTTCGTATTGGAGGGCAGAGTTGTATATATTCCTATCTTGGTTACGGAATAGGAAAAAAAGAAATTGTGGAGCCGAATGTAAATGCGCTCAGAGAACTATTTGAGAAATTAAGTAAAATAGAGCACAGAGTTTTGCATGTGGATAATGCAAATCCTGCTGTTATTGCCAATTATCCCGATAAGGCGAGAAAAATAACAGAGATACTTGTTAAATATACTACCCCGGGAAATGTAGTTGCTTTTGGTGTGGAATCGGTAGACCCTGAAGTGATAAAGAAAAACAATTTGAATACTACCCCGGAAGAGGTAATGAAAGCAATAAAAATAGTAAATGAAATAGGTTCTGAGAGAGGATATAATGGTATGCCAAAATTACTCCCTGGCTTGAATTTTCTCTGTGGTCTTTACGGAGAAACAAGGGAAACATACGCCATGAATTTTAAATTTCTAAAAAGAGTTATGGAAAAGGGATATTTGCTCAGACGAATAAACATAAGAAAAGTTGCATCCATAAGGTCCAAATTCAAATTGAAATATACGCATGAATGCTGGAAATTCAGAAATGAAGTACGGGAAAAAATAGACAGGGAGATTCTGAAAAGAATGCTTCCCAAGGGAAGTATTTTAAGGGAAGTATATGTTGAATTAAACAGGGGTAATTATACTTTTGGAAGGCAGATTGGCTCTTATCCCCTGATAGTGGTTTTACCATATAAGAAAAAAGTTGGGGATTTTATTGATGTAAAGGTTATTGAATATGGAAATAGGAGTATAACTGCCATAGAATATCCAATCAATATTAACAGGGCATCACTCCATTCCCTCATCGCCATTCCAGGAATAGGAAAGAAAAAATCTGTAGAAATAATAAAGAGGAGACCTTTTAAAGATTTAGAAGAGGTAAGAAAAATTGATGATAAAATCGTAGATTACATTACTCTATAACCCTTTCAACTTCAAATTCGCAGTATTCATCACCCATTGCCTTGCATTTTTTCTCCACCGCTTTGTATTTCTCTCCATTGACCTCACTTATTATTCCAGCAAGAACACCACGGAGGAAATGACACACAGGTTTTTCTGTTTTCCCCTCTCTCTTAAGATAACTCTCAGCTTCAAATGAGTCGTATACAATAACTTTGTATTTCTCACCTTTTTCAATAAGAATACCTATGCACCATCCGAAATACCAGCCTACACTGGACATGATGTCATAGATATCCAGATTTTTCTCTTCCGCAATGTTTCTGTAGTATTTAACAAGGTCTCCTCCTACTTTATAACCACCCTTATATAAGATTGCATCACCAGCAACTCCAAACAGTTCCTCCAAATCTCTTGTAAAATCATAAGGGAAATAGTCAGTAGAGAGGAAGATATATCTTCTCCCAACCCGGTATATTTTTCCATCTCCGCAGTACTCTTCCTTTGTTATTTTATCTATAATTTTCCTCGCTTTTTTCTCAATTTCTTTTTTATCCATGGTACTCACCTCTATATCCACTTAACTTTTTTAAGTATACCAAGTCTCTTTATTTTATTATCCTGTGCCTTCTCAAACCCAAGATAATCCTTTTCTATGGTATATAATTTATCAATAAGCCCTATAACCTGTGGCGCTTTTGGCTTTTCAACATTTATGCCTGCCAGTTTCATATTGGCTTTTAAAATTGCCATTCCATCATCAAAATCCCCATATTTCTTACAAAAATCATTCATTATGAAATCCAGAGCCTCCTTCAAATTATCTGGTTTCTTTTCCTCCTTTTCCTCCACAACAATGGGATAGAACTTGAATGTTATCTCCCCCATCTTTCTAAATGCCTCCTCCACATTTTCCCCTGTTTTTGCACTTGTAAGGAGGTATGGAACCCCTATACCCTTTGCAAATTCATCAAGCTCTTCGTAAGAGAATTCCCAGTTCTCCAAGTCACTCTTGTTAGCTAGGAGAATTGAAGGCACACCTGCAACTCTTTCAAGAACAGGTAGCCAGTAATGAGATATGCTGTAAAGGGTATTCCTCCGAGTTAAATCACAGACTAACAAAGCGCCATCACTGCCCCTGAATGCAGTTTCTTGAACCTGCGTAAATCCCTGCTGTCCAAGCACATCCCATATTATAAAATTTAATTCTACATCCATATCTTCCCATTTTATATTTATTACTTTTTTGCTCACCTTTGTTCCTATTGTCATTATGTACTTGTCATCAAAAACATTAAAAACAAATCTCCTCACGAGGGAGGTTTTTCCCACAGCCGCATCTCCCAACAAGACAACCTTTCTCTTAACCTCCATGAATTCACCATCATCATATTGTTTTTACATATTTAATATTTTCCTTATACCT
>CAZVSZ010000113.1:0-4328 GCA_964630095.1 uncultured Thermoplasmata archaeon
GGAAAATTGATATATAGGGGAATGTTTTTAGGTGGGATAAGGCGATAGATATGGGAGAGTTCAAATACATCATCAGAATTGCCGATACGAATTTAGATGGAAACAAGCCTATCATATATGCTCTTCAGGGAATAAAGGGCATAGGATACAGGGTGGCAGAGGGTATAGTGAAAAGCATGGAATTAAATGGGCGGGAGAAAATTGGAAATTTGAGTGATGAAGATATAGAAGAGATAAGAAAAATAATTGAGAAAAAATTGGGGAATATTTTGCCAGGATGGATGAAAAATCACAGGAGAGATTATGTAACAGGCGAAGATAAACATATTCTCTCAACAGATTTGGATTTGCAGAAGCAGGATGACATAAATATGCTCAAGAGAATAAGATGTTATAGGGGTATAAGGCATGAGAAGGGTTTGGCAGTGAGAGGTCAGAGAACAAGGTCAAATGGAAGAAGGGGTCTTGCAGTGGGAGTGGTAAGAAGGCAACAGCAGACTGGAGGCAAGTCAGGAGGGAAGAGGTGAGAGCATGGGAGACCCAAGATTTAGTAGAAAGAAATACGAGAGTCCAAAACATCCATGGGAAGCGGATAGAATTAAGGAAGAGTGGGAACTGAAAAAGAAGTATGGATTGAAAAATAAGAGAGAAATCTGGAAGGCAAAATCAATTTTGAGAAATTTCAGAAAACAGGCGAGGAAACTTCAGGCGAGATTAAGATATGGAGATAAGCAGGCAGAAATTCAAAAAGACCAATTATTTGGAAAATTGCAGAGACTTGGAATTTTAAGTGAGGAAGTTCCCACATTGGATTCTGTTTTATCTCTGAGTATTGAGGATGTATTGAGAAGAAGGTTGCAAACCATGGTTTATTTAAAAGGTCTTGCAAGAACTCCAAAGCAGGCAAGACAATTTATAACGCATGGTCATATTTCAATAGGGGAGAGAAGAGTTACAATCCCAGGTTATCTTGTGAGGGGGGATGAGGAAGATAGTATAGATTACCATAAATTCTCACCCTTATCAAACGAACTTCATCCAATGAGACCGCAGGTGGTTGAGCAGAATGTTAAAGAGGAGGAAGTTGAAGGAGGGGATTGAATATGGTAAATAAGGTAAGTGTGGTGCATATATTTTCATCTCATAATGATACAATAATAACAGCAACGGATATAACGGGTGCTGAGACTTTTGCAAAGGCATCTGGTGGAATGGTTGTGAAAACGGACAGAGAGGAATCATCACCCTATGCTGCAATGAGAGCTGCAGAGTTAATTGCATCGCAGTTGAAAGAGAAGGAGATAACAGATATAATTGTAAAGGTTCGTGCACCTGGTGGTAATAGAAGTTTAACCCCGGGACCTGGCTCTCAGGCAGCAATCAGGGCTCTTGCACGAGCAGGAATGAAAATTCTACGCATTGAGGATGTGACACCAATACCTCATGATACAACAAGAAGACCCGGTGGGAAAAGGGGAAGGAGGGTCTGAATGAACCTTAAAATTATTGAATTGGAGGAAAAATACATAAGATTTGAAGTAAATGGAATTAATTCCGCGATAGCCAATGCCCTGAGGAGAACATTAATCAACGATATACCAAAGCTTGCAATTCACAAGGTAATATTTCATCATGGTCAGATCAGGGATTCACAGGGGAAAGTCTATGATTCTTCCACCCCCCTATTTGATGAGATAATAGCCCACAGATTGGGATTAGTTCCACTGCCAACAGATTTAAATATGAAATTCAGGGAGGAATGTGACCATCCTCCTGATGAGGGGTGTCCTCTTTGCACAGTTACCTATACTCTCAACAAGCATGGTCCCGCTACTGTATATTCGGGAGATTTAATTCCGGTGGGAGATGAGAGGTTCAAACCTATAGATCGCCTAATCCCTATTGTAAAATTAAAAGATACGCAGGCAATTTTGCTTGAAGCGGAGGCAATACTTGGAAGGGGAAGAGATCACGCGAAATGGCAGGTTACAAGTGGAGTATCATATAAATATCATCGTGAAATAGAAGTGAATAAAAAGGAAAGCGATTACTGGGAAGAAGTAGGTGATAAATGTGAGGATAATGTGATTTATGAGGATGATGATAAAATTATTTTCACAGATGATATTCCATGCAAGGAATTAGCAAAGATTCTTTCATTTGACAATCCCACAATTCGTGAGGATAATACAAGATATATTTTTCAGTTTGAAACTGATGGAAGTTTAAGTGCTGAGGAAACATTGAGATATGCTATAAAGAGATTGAAAGAGAGATTTTCACATCTTAGAGAAAGTGCAGCACTTCGGTGATTATGCTCTACATAGTTTTTCTTACAGGTGTATGCAATCTCAGATGTAAATACTGTGGTGGCACAATTCCAGAGGAAGTCATGCCCCATGAGATTCAGTATAATCTTGATGACCTTAAAAATTTTGTTGAGAAAGATAAGGATGCAACAATCGCATTTTATGGTGGAGAGCCATTATTGAGAATTTTCTTAATGCTTGAAATTATGAAAAAAATTAAAGCAAGGAGATTTGTTCTTCAGACAAATGGATTTTTCCTGAATAAAATTCCAGAAGAATATCTAAATCGTATTGATTCAATTCTTGTGTCCATTGATGGAATTAGAGAAGTTACAGACTATTACAGGGGAAATGGAGTATACGATATTGTTACGGATAATGTGAAAAAAATAAGGAAAAAATACAAAGGAGATTTAATTGCAAGGATGACAGTAACCGAGAGGAGTGATATCTATCGGGATGTCATGCATCTTCTCTCCCTTCCATTTGACCATGTGCACTGGCAGTTAAATGTGGTATGGGCTCCAGATGATTGCTGGGAAGATTTTGATTCATGGGTAAGAAATTATAATAGAGGAATAACAAAACTTGCAGATTTCTGGATTGAAAATTTGAAGAAGGGAAAAATTCCGGGAATTGTGCCATTTCAGGGAGTGATAAAGAGAATGTTCTATCCTGAGAAAGGAGTTCCCTGTGGAGCAGGTCGTGATGCCTTTGCAATAGCAACGGATGGGAGAATTCTCGCCTGTCCAATTGGAGGAGAATTTAAGTGGAATGAACTTGGTGATATATGGAGTAAAAAACCAGAAGAAATAAGAAATTCTGTGGATGTTGATGAGCCATGCAAATCCTGTGATATTTACCCCATTTGCGGGGGTCGCTGTTTATTCGCAAACAAAGAGAGATTATGGGGAGAAGAGGGATTTAATAAAATATGCAATACAGTAAGGCATCTGGTAAATGAGATGTACAGAGCAAAGGATGTAATTGAAAAATTGATAGAGAGGGGAATTTACAGGAAAGAAGATTTTTATTATCCCCCATTTAACAACACCACGGAAATAATCCCATAAATTATAATTAAAGGGATTATGAGAATAAAACTGATATATAGGCTAAGAATATCATATCCTACCCGAAAAATAAAAATAGTTTGAAGTTATGATATTCATTATGAAAAAAAATATTCTCTCCCTCTCATTAATTATTATGCTTATTGTGAGCAGTGTATTTATCCTTTTTGTAAATAATGAGAAAGGATATGCTGAAAAATTTAGTGTGAAGGGTGTATTGTCTCTTCCTAGAGTGTACGCAAACGCATCATCAAGTATATCTGGATGGAATGTTTCAAGGGTTATAGATTCTGATAATACAACCTGCTGGTCATCAAACGAACATTCAGATTCCAATGCGACCGAATGGGTGTATGTGGATTTCGGATACATTTATCTTATCCACAGAATCGCAGTTGTTCCACGAGCCCATGGCTATGGATTCCCGGTGAATTTTGTTGTTCAAGCCTCCACAGATCGCTATACTTGGTTTAATATTCCCCTTTATTCCTTTACAAATTATCCCAATCCGGGAAACAAGACGGTATGGTTCAATTTTACGGATAATTATGGAGTAGTTAAGGCGAGATTCATCAGGATTTACGCAACGAAGCTGGGGGAGGATAACAACGGAAATTATTATTTTCAACTTGCAGAAATATACGGATGGGGTGAGAGAACACCCGATAGATATTTTCCAAGATTCATTCTATCAAATAGAAGTATGGAAAGGGTGATAAATGATATGTTCTGGAGGCATTACTATTCATCGTTTAGCATAGTTGATTTCTCCTGGACGGAGTGGAGAGACTGGGAATCATTAACTCACGCATGGATGGATGATAGATACCTCTCCAATTTAAAATTCAGATTGCAGAATATACCAATTAGGGAGGATGGATATGTTTACTGCGGGTATAGTGATGAGGAACTTGGCTGGCCATTTCCAACATACGAGAATAGTGAG
>CAZVSZ010000114.1:0-4327 GCA_964630095.1 uncultured Thermoplasmata archaeon
GCTGAGTATCTCAAATCCCTTCCACTGGGAGGCTCAACTTTGAACATAACAAGCAGATCGCTTTCCTTCGGCTCATACCCCAATTCTATGTAGGTCATAGGGACAATATATCCACAATGTTTAAAAATGTTATCACAAATATCGCTTTGAGAAAAATTATGATAAAAATGAGGCCATCACTGAAATTTCTTTTTATATGCAGTAAGCAGTATCAACAAAGCTGCGGCAATCACAAAAATGGTGGTGGAGAATTCTGGAACTTGAGACCCATAATGCCACACATAAATTTTTGCATACTCGTATTCTGTGTTCCCGCTATGCGTTGTATAATAACCAACGGTGAATATCTCATCTTGACCATCGTTATCCACATCACCATAGCATATATCAAAGATTGCAGTTTGTTCGTGGTCTAGCCAGTAGTAGTTTGTTACCCTAACTATGTTGCTTCCATCAAAGTGGAAAACATCAAGATAGCCCCAGACTGTAGTTCCTGAGGCTCCCGGTGGAGGAGGCCCCTTGGACATGCCTGTTACTATCATCTCTACGACTCCATCATTATCAAAATCTCCCACAATAACTCTCCATCCAATGCAATCCCAGTGCGCACCGCCGGGCTGCCCTTCTGGATCAACATAAAATTGAATCCTCGCTACTTGTGAGAGAGGATAATCCCATATTGATAACTCTCCCGCAGTATTTCCGTACTTGTTGGTTCCTGCTGCAATTATCTCCATCTTCCCATCGTTATCAATATCGTAAATTTTTATTGAGAATACAGCGCAGTTATCAAGATCTATCCAAGTTACATCGTCCACACGCACGAAAGAATTGCCGCTTAAATGCCAAACGCTTATCTCCGCTTTTGTTCTATTAACTCCGCCTGAATCTATATAGCCGTATGCTCCGCCTACAACGATTTCATAATTTCCATCGTTGTCAAAATCGTAAACATCAACAGTTTGCGCTGATGTGGCATTTATGTACGGGTCTGTCCATATTTTCTCGGCTATTAAACTCATTGAGAAATCTGAATTGATTTTCCATGCTGTTATCTCTGCCATGCTGTGATTTGCCTGATTGCTCCCATTTCCAACACTCCAATAAATTTCTCCCGATGTTATTATCACTGGATAATTATTACCATTTATATACCCAACCCATATTTGAGTAACTGTGGTATTTTTATCTGGATAATCTCTCCATGTGGCATTGCTTATTAGGTTTATATTTCCATTGGCAAATTCCCAGAGTCTTATGTCTCCGTAGGATGGATTTGCTCCTCCACTGGCATTTGCTGTGCTTATTGTACCTGCAGTTATTATCAGAGTTTTTCCATTGTAGGGATATACAACTATATCGGTTATAGATGCACTTCCATTATTTGCCCCTTTCCATACCTTCTCCTTGAGTAATGTGAATTGATTGTGTGAGAACCTCCAAATTCTTAATGATGCTTGGCTCTCATAGTGGAACGAGGAAGTTTCATTGATATCAAATGAGCCGCTAATCACCTCAATCCTTCCATCCTTATTCACATCTCCCAAAGCAACTGCTTGAGCCATGCTTCCCACAATTGAAATTATTGGATTTGATGGCGTTCCATTGCTCCATTCCACGCTTCCTATTTGTGTGAAATTTGAATTAGAAAGAGTTTCATGTGAAATACTTCTATTACTGCTCATGCTCTGCGTGAAAAATATACCACCTACAAGCGAGGTAAGAAGAATTACCACCACTATTCCCCATATATTTCTTCCTGCACCCATAATAATTGCATGGAATAATAACATTTAAAAGTTTTCTTTCTCAATCCGAGATTCACGGAATGCAAACATTAAGTAGTAAATCCATATACACACTATGCTCAAAGCGAAGATAATTGTACGATACAAGGAAGGTGTTGACGATCCTGAAGGAAAAACGATAAAACACGCTCTGAATCTTTTGGGTTTCGAAGATATTGAGGATGTGAAGGTGGCCAAATACTACGAAATCAAATTGAGCAAAGAGGATGAAAAAGAGGTGGAAGAAATAATAAAAAAACTCCTTGTGAATCCTGTTATTCATGATTATGAGGTGAGGGTTGAGAAATCCGAATGAGAGAAGTTTTCCAGCAACTATAATGCAAACATTGTTTATTAGCTTAAAGTGAAGGCTATTGGGCGTTATAAAGATGATGACAATCCGGATGAAAAAGCATTTGCTCTATAAATAGTAGAAAATAAAAATCAAATTAGTGAGTTTATGTTTTACTCCCTTGTCTGTACTTCTTGTGTAATTATTGTCGCCAATACTATAACAAGAACAAGTAGGGCGATTGTTTCATATGAGAATTCAGGCACCGTAGGCGAGGATAGAGGATATTTATCGTATGCACCTGCACCACCGTCTATTGGATATGCATTTGGTGTACCCCAATTATTTCCATCCCAGTTGCTCCAGTAATTACCCTCCTGTTGGCTCTCGTTGTACCAGTAATTTCCACCTGAATCATCATAGGTCTGACAGTTGCCAGATAATCCCTTTGATGCGCCGTTGTTTCCAACGAAATTGTTAAGTATAATCGTATTGTTTGTAGACTGTGAACTAATATATACTCCATACTTGTTATTATGGTAAAAATTGTTGTAAGTAATGGTGTTATTGTTTGAGGAACTTAGTCCTATGCCATAGTAGGAATTTTCAGAGTAATTATTGTTTCTTATATGGTTTTCACCAGACGAATATAACTCCATACCATTCCCCGAATTACTCAAACAGGTATTATTTGTGATTGTGTTATTATTTGAGAAAACTAAGTATATGCCCTCATCATTATTATGTGAGCAGGTGTTGTTTTTAATCGTATTATTTATCGAAGAATCCAAAAATATACCCTCATCTGAATTTTCGGAGAATATATTGTCTATTATTGTGTTATTCATTGAGCTCCACAAGTGTATTCCATCATCATCATAATAACACACATTATTTATAATCTGATTTCTATTTGAATGCTCTAACAGTATACCCTCCGAATTTTTATAACATTCATTGTTTTTAATAGTATTGTTGTTGGAAGAATACAAGAATAAGCCATCCTCCGAATTCCCAGAACAATTATTGTTTGTAATTGTGTTGAATGATGAAAACCCCACCTCTATGGCTGCACTTGCATTTGTTATAGTCAGACCAGAAATAGTGAAGTTTGTACAGTTTGCAAGAATCGCTTGTCCAGCATCTGAGGGTATCAAACCATTATTTTGATTCTTAAAATAGTAAACAGGTTTACCATTAACTAAATTGGTTTTGTCTATTGTGTGGCTATTCCAATAAGAAGGGTTACTACCCCATATGTAAATACCACTTCCCCATAAGAGATTTTCTTTAAGCGTATTGTTTATTGAATTATCTAGATAAATACCATGCTTCAAATTTCTGGAACAATTATTATTTATTACGATTATATTATTTGAGTAATGTATACCTATACCCGTACCCGAATTTTTAAAGCAAGTATTATTTGTGATTGTTATATTTTTTGAATCTTCCTGAGCAATACCACTCCATCTGTTCATAGAACAGTTGTTATTTGTAATAGTGTTATTACTTGAAGAATCCACATAAATGCCATAGAAATTCTGGTAGATGGTATTATTATCTATCACTCCATTATACACCTTTTTGAGATATATTCCCGTTGCCAATCCTATATCTGTGGTTGCATTCCATATCTTACAGTTCCTAATTACAAAATATGCATCCGTATTTTCAATCCAAATTCCATATGAGCCCCCTTTAGCATCTATATCCCACCCCTCTATTATATATGGATCGTCTTTTGTTCCTGTGCCACCTACCACACCATTTGCTGACGTGAAATTATCATTTCCAACTATGTAAATTGGATCGTGGGTTGTGTACATTTCTTGGGTGATGTCATTTTTCTCTACTATTTTTCCCATTGAAAAATCTGGGGTAAGAACGCTAATCACTAAAAGAATAATTCCGACACTAATGATAATTTTTAAACGCTCCTTTCTCATGTGCATCACCTACAGGATTGTAATCTGAGATATAGTATATATCTTTTTCTTTGAATAGGCATAGTTCTCAATGCAAACATTAAGTATTAAATCTCCATTAACTCATCATCGGAATAAAAGAGGTATGAGTCCTATGCTTTACGAGAAAATAAGCGATAAGATTTATCGTGTTAAGATAAGGGATGCGAGCGATGATGAGTTGATGGCAATAAGCGATGAAATGGGTTTAGCGTTGAGCTTGGACGAGATGCGAAGAATAAAGGATTTTTTTGCAAATTTAGGAAGAGACCCGACTGATG
>CAZVSZ010000115.1:0-4264 GCA_964630095.1 uncultured Thermoplasmata archaeon
CCTCCCTGAAAGGGAAACAGTAAGATTCACGGAATAGTTTTGTAGCACGGGGACTATGAGAAAAAGAGAATAATGAAGAGAATGGAAAAGAGGAATTTTCGGATGGAGATATGAAGAGTATAAAGGAGTAGAGAGAGAAAAAAATGAGAAAAGTGCACACCTTGATATTCGTGGATTTCTTTCTTTTGATTTTCCTGTTCTGGACTGCATGAATAATATATTTCATATCCAAATTTTCAAGCATCTCCACTATGCTTGTTGAGAAAAATTCTCTATCTAAAAGCACATATTCAGACTCCTTTCCAACCCATTCTATTATTTCCTCTGTAATTTCCTCAACATGTTTTTCCCTGAGCCCTTTTCTTAAAAAGAAAAGTGCCATAGCCCTCCTAAAGGAGGGAGAGCATTTAAAAATGTAAGTTAGCCCTTCTCTGAAGGGCGTAACCTTTGGTGTCTTCTCAAAAATAAAATTTGATATTTTCTGAAACTTCATTCTGTGTATGCCCTAAAACACACCGAGTTTGAGTTCTAAAGAAAGGGTTTATTCCCACATTTTTCTCAGTAACTCTCTTACTCCTCTGAATTTTTCAACATCTCCACTCCAGTCCTTCAAAACATTTTCGTATTTTCTCTCAATTTCATTGAGAACTTCTTTCATCCTATACTCCACAAAACTGTCTATATCTCCACGCATAATTGCAGCAAGTATCAGATTTCTCCCTCTCTGCAAAAATATCTTTTTATCCCCGAATTCTATAGTTTTAAGTTCAACATCTGCCTCATCCTTAAAGGATGTTCTCACAAAATCCTGAATTGCAACAAGCATACTTGAAATCACATCCTCGTCCACCTCTGGCTTCAATCTTCTTGTTTCATGACTTATCATTATGCCTGATTTTGCAAGAAGAAAAACATCTTCAACCATAAGTATACCGCTCTTCTGAGAGGGAAGTTTGGAGGAGTATAATTTCTCTGCTCCGATTCCAATGGCAACTGTATATGCCACACATAAAATCATGTAGGCAAGACCCGATATCCGAATATAGTAAGCCATAGCAAGAATATAAATCACTATAAGTATAATCTTCATGCCTGACATTACCATATTCAATTTTCTTTTTCTTCCAAATGTTGAACCCTCTCTTATATGCTTATCATAACTTCTCCTTTCTAAAATTGTTGCAATTCTTACAAATACAAGAAGGAAAATAAAAAGAACAAGTGGGTTATCAATGAATGAAAAATCAACCCTGTTAATATTCTCATTGGCTGGGGGCTTGCCATCGTATCTAAAATATTCTCCAACAACCAAACGGAGCAAGAGTGCATTTGGCATCCTGCTATAGGAGGAAAATGTGGCACCAATCTCACTGTGGACTCTATGTATTTTATATTTGAATGTTGTGTAATTTTCCAGCATTTCCTTATTTGCTGCTGCAAATGGAACTTTTGAAAGATTCAAACTATTCATAGAGCCCTGATTGAGGGGTATACCATTAACTCTCATTTTTATTATAATCTCATCACTTGAGTTCAAATTCCAGATACCTGAGACATCATCCCTGTTTATTTCCTTTCCATTATACCATCCATGGAGGGGCTGTGCATCCTTTATCTGGATAGTCCCCATTGTCTGATTTATCAGTAGAATTTTAATGTTGTAGAGATAATGGAAAACATCAGACATATTCATTTTTCCATCATGATTTTCATCATAATTTATGAATAAATTCTGTTTTATCTCCCCTGCAGCATTTCCATCAATTGTCCATGTAATCCGACCGCCATAGTATGTCTCCCATATCTCCACATATTCAACATTTGTTTCTGTAGTTACCTGTGCAAGGGCATTCCCCATTGGAAGGAGAATTATCAGCATCGCAAATATAATTGATATCTTCATGAAGGAATAAATGAAATCCTAATATTTATACTTATTCCCGAAATTTCAACAATCTTCAAAAACTTTAAAATAAGAGTTATCATTATAGCGTTGGGTGATTGAATATGGCAGAATTCAAGGTAGTGCTCAACGATCCGAATACGGGAAAATCGTACCAGCGGGAGATAGAAGGAACAAAAGCGAATTCGCTTATAGGAAGGAAGATAGGTGATGAGATAGATGGTGTGTTTGTAGATCTTCCGGGATACAAATTGAAGATTACGGGGGGCACTGATAGGGATGGATTTCCGATGAGAAAGAATTTACAGGGTGCAAAGAGGAAAAAATTGCTGCTAAAGGGGGGAATTGGTTTTCATCCAAAAATGAAAGGGATGAGAAAGAGAAAGATGGTCAGGGGCAATACAATATCTGAGAAAATCGTGCAGATAAATATGAAAATCGTGCAGTATGGTCCCAAACCAATTGAAGAGGCGGTCAGGGAAGGTGAAGCATGAAGATGCCAAGACAGCCAGAGGTTAACATCGGTCTTGTTGGGCATGTGGACCATGGTAAGACAACATTAACCAAGGCGATAACAGGAAAATGGACAGATACCCACAGTGAAGAATTGAGAAGGGGTATAACAATAAAATTGGGTTACGCTGATGCACCTTTTTATAAATGCAGGGATATGGCGGAACCTGATTGCTATGTATCTAATCTTTCAAAATGCCCCCATGGAGGAGAATTGCTTAGGGTTGTGAGTTTTGTAGATGCTCCCGGGCATGAGGCTCTTATGGCAACTATGTTAAGTGGGGCAGCAATAATGAATGGTGCCTTATTAGTTATAGCAGCAAACCAGAAATGCCCACAACCACAGACAAAGGAGCATCTCATGGCACTTGATATAGTGGGGGTCAGGAACATAATAATTGTTCAGAACAAAATTGACCTTGTGGATGATTTCCGAGCGAAGGAGAATTATGAAGAAATTTCAAATTTTGTGAAGGGAACTGCAGCTGAGAACGCACCAATAATACCTGTAAGTGCACATCATGATGCAAATATAGATGTTCTCATAGATGCAATTGAAAAATATATACCAACACCCAAATTTGACCCAGCAAAACCACCAAGAATGCATATTGCAAGAAGTTTTGATGTTAATAAGCCCGGAACAAAGCCAAAAGATCTGGTTGGTGGAGTTATAGGAGGCTCTTTAATTCAGGGGAAATTTAAAGTGGGGGATGAAGTTGAAATTCTTCCCGGGTTCTATATACCCAAAGGGAAAAAAATAAAATGGGAGCCGATATACACGGAGATTGTATCTCTGATAGCAGGAGAAAGATACTGGAAAGAAATTAAGCCTGGTGGACTTGCAGGAATAGGCACAAAGTTAGATCCTGCAATTACAAAAAACGATGGATTGTTGGGGAGAATGGCTGGAAAGCCCGGCACACTCCCACCAGTGGTGGAGAATTTTACCATGGAGGTAAATCTTCTTGAAAGGGTTGTCGGCTCCCGTGAAGAGAGAAAAGTTGAGAAAATAAGAACAAATGAGGTTCTAATGCTCAATATTGGAACTTTAGGGACAGTGGGAATGGTAACAAGTGCCAGAAGCGATGAAGTTGATATCATGCTCAAATATCCTGCTGTGACTGAGAAAGGACAGAGGATTGCAATAAACAGGAGAATAATGCATAAATGGAGATTAATAGGATATGGAATAATCAAATAGGGTCTATTTTCATCTGCTGGACATTTCTATTAACCAAACTCTTGATGTTATATGAGTCTATTACAAGTTCAAGCAGTATCTGGATAAACTCATTTTCAAAATTGGAATTCGGAATGTAAGCAGAATTATTTCTTGGCACAGTTACGCCGCCATCTTGAAGAATCTGAATTGCCTTCTTTCTTTCACTGCCTACAACCTTCCTTGCATTCTTTGGGCTTCCAACACCGGAGTTTTCAAGTTCTCTCATGAAAATGGGACGATTGAAAATCCGATAAAGGGAATAGAGGCATATATCAGATGAATCATCTTCATTTATTCTCTTTGCCTTCTCTCCGATTATCTGGTAAATTGTTCTCTTTTTCATCTGTGATATGCTGTAAACCTTTGCAGGTTTTATTATTCTTTCCTTCAGAATTCCCAGATCACGAAGTGCCATAAGATAGCCTGTGAGAATTAAACGATGTTTTTTAATTCCCTTTTCTTCCAGAACTTTGGATAACTCATTGATTGATTTCCCATCTTTCCCCAGTGTTTCGATTATCGCATCCCTCAAAGGTTTTTCTACAATTTTCTTTTTTTCCATAAAATCTTTCATGTGATTGATTTTACACTATATATATGTTTTGATTTGGATTTCAATGTGT
>CAZVSZ010000116.1:0-2252 GCA_964630095.1 uncultured Thermoplasmata archaeon
GTCCGCATCTACAACCGTGCGCTGGGTGCAGAGGAGATACAGGCTCTTTATTCCTATATTGGCGGAACCGGGATCCATATGGCGAATTCAAACAACAACACGCTCTACGGCAATGCAGTGCGGAATTTCACAAATGGAATAGAGCTGCAGAATTCAAATCATAACTCAATTGTAAATAACAATATTACAAACAACAGCGGTTACGGAGTTTACATAACTTCCAGCACGGGCAACTGGATTTATGCTAATGATTTTGAGTTCAACCATGGCAGCGGTGCAAAGTTCAACATATCCACAGTGCAGGCGTTTGATGATGGAAACAACCACTGGAACAGCACGGATGGAATTGGTAACTACTGGTACGAGTGGGCGAATAATAACGATACCAATGACCAGAACCCGCATGATGGTATAGTGGACTGGCCGTACAGAATTGCCGGAGGAAACAATATTGACCATTATCCACTTAAAGGAAAATCACCACCGGTACAGATACCAGAACTCAATGACTACATACTACTATTCTCTTTGCTTGTGGGGATTTGTGCCTTGACATATGGCAGAAGTAGAAAAAGAAAAGTTAAACTTTAAATCTTATTTTTATATTTTTCATCAATATTGTGGGCGAAAGATTTGGATAAAAATAGGGGAAAATTTAAATTTCATCAGGAAATTACTTCCACCATGAAGCGGGTTATATTCACTCTGATAGTGGTAGGTATTGTGATTTTTTCCTCGGTAATAGTGCTTAGCAGAGGGGAAAATGGAATCACGGTAAAAAATCCACCACAGAAGGAAATAAGAGTTCCCGCCCAGTGGGAGAAGAGCGAGAAAATACTGATAAGATGGCCTTACGATTATTCCGGTCTGGATACATTTTTTGAAAATATGGCAAAGGAAATAGCGGATGTATGTCATCTTGAAGTTGTAGTGGATTCTCAGAGCACCGAGAGCGATGTTTCCAATGAACTTCAGAACTACGGTGTGAATATGGCAAATGTATCGTTTTTCATAGTTACAACGGATAGCATCTGGATTCGCGATTACGGCCCAATTTCAATTGAAGATGTGAGCAGTGGGGATATTGAGTATGTGAATATGATGTACGATAGATTTAATCGTTGGAACGATGATGCCTTTCCATGGAGGTATGCAAAGAGTAATAATGTGGCATGGTACAACATGAGCAATGGTAGTTCGTGGCTTCGTTTGGAGGGGGGAAATTTCCTTGTGGATGGTGCTGGAATTGAATATTCCACAAATCGCATATTTGAACAAAATGATCCAAATAATGGTGGAGACCTTAATCACGATGAGGTAATCCAGTGGATGACTTCGTATTATAATCTCTGGGAATTCAGAAATGTTACAATGATGACCAATGATGGCACAGGACATATTGACATGGAAATAAAGTTGCTCAATGAGACAACTGTGCTCATTTCTCAAATCAATGATACAAGTGATGAGGATTATCCCGTTCTGGAATACAACGCCCGATATTTTGAAAATCACACCGCAAGGAATGGTATGCATTACAACATAGTTAGAGTTCCTCTCGTTAAAAGTAATGGAGTGTATTACACATATTCAAACTCCCTTATCGTTAATAACAAGGTTCTGGTTCCAATTTATGGGCTCTCAACAGATTCCGAAGCATTACAAGATTATCAGAATGCCATGCCAGGATATCAAATTGTTGGAATAGATGCATCATCAATAATTGATATGAACGGCGCCATACATTGCACAACCATGCAGATTCCAGAGCAAAATATTCCTCCAAATATTTCAGTTTATCCTGTGAATGCCGTAACTGGAGAAAATATAACAGTGAAGGTTCACATTGAAGATGATCAGGGAATAAAATGGGCAAAATTATTCTACAATACTTCTCAAAACACGGAAATAAAAGTGCTCAAAATGAAAGATATTGGGAATAATGATTATGAGGCATATATTCCTGCTCAGGTAGCGGGAACAACTGTGAATTTCTATGTGGAAACCATGGATTTGTACAATGCGGTAAATTACAGTGGAGATGTGGAAGAGCCACATACCATAACTGTGGGAAATATACCAGAATTCTCCTGTATCCCGATGATATTTATTGCCTCAGCAATCATCCTCCTTCGCAGGAGAGAATAATTTTAATTACTCATTTTCCATGGGGGAAATATGAAAAGTAGGATAATAAGAGGAAGAATATGGATGATAAAGAATTCCGATGGAAAAAGAATTGATAATATAGA
>CAZVSZ010000116.1:2352-4250 GCA_964630095.1 uncultured Thermoplasmata archaeon
TCCGCTCTCCCCCTAATTGAGGTACCGGGCATATTTGATACAGATTTGAAGAGTGGGGATATGATTGAGGTAAATCTTGAAACAGGAGAGATTTTCAAGGATGGAAAAATTGTGGTGAGAGGAAAGCCCATGTCCAGGGTGGCACTGGAAATATACGATGCAGGAGGCCTTTTGAATCTTGCGAAGTGAAAAAAAATGAAATTTGAAAATGTTTATTTTCTCTCCTTTTCTCTTCCAGATGATGTGAAGCGAGAGGAGGATATGGGAAATTTCAAAGTTGCAAGAGAAATCATTGGAAGATATATGAGAAGGAAAATTGATGAAGAACTGAGAAAAAGGTTGATTTACGAGAATGAGAGGATGGAGAGATTGAAGAACGATTATCCATGGAGAAGAGATGAGGCAATTTCAATACTGAAAAAAGAGATAAAAAATTTCAGAGATGAGGAACTGGATAAATTCATATCTCAGGGGATTGTTGAAAGGAGGATAATAGAAGGCGAAGAAAGATTTTTCTCAAGATTCTCCTCCAACATATTTTTCTTAAATAAAAATTTAGAGAAGAGGAGAGTAAAGAGGGATAAACTGGGGGAATACACAAAAAATCTGATAAATTCCGCCATAAGAAGAATTAATGAGGGAGATATTGCAAAATATAAAATTGTGGCGGGAATAAAAATCAAAATAAAGAAGAGGAGAGAAAAATACAGGGTGTGGCTTCCCGTTCCCAGATTAACAAGGGGGATAAAGAAAATTAAGATTTTGAGGAAAAATCCCAAAAATTATTTTCTGAGCGATGAAAATTATCCTCAGAGAACGATATTTTTTGAATCCTCGCAGAGGGAATTTGGAGTGGAATTTGAATATGAGATTGAAGAAAGGAAGAGGGATAATATTGAGGAAGAAAAATTGAGAGGAGAATATCTTGGGGAGAAATTACCGCATGTTAGATTCACTCCATACCTGAGAAGATTGGCAGATGAAATTGTGAAAGAAGGAGAGAGTGATTATGAGAAGGTGAAAAGGATATACCAGTGGATCACGAAAAATGTGAATTATTCATATGTGAGAGAATATGGAACTTACGAGAATATAAGTGAATTTGTAGCAACATCTTTACGGGGAGATTGCGGTTTCCATTCTCTTCTCTTTATTACTCTTTGCAGAATTGCGGGAATACCTGCAAAATGGCAGAGTGGATGGTTTACAACTCCAAAATTTGCATCTCCCCATGACTGGGCAGAGGTGTATATTGATAATAAATGGATGCCTGTGGACTGCTCCTTTGGAAATATGAGGAGACATGGAAAAACAAGAAATGATTTTTATTTTGGGAATTTGGACGCATTCAGGATGATCGCCAATGATGATTTTCAAATTGAATTTAATCCAAGAAAATTGCATTTTCGCTCGGATCCTGTGGATAACCAGCGAGGAGAAGTGGAAGATGAAAGAGCAAATATTTATTACAATGATTTTTCCTGGGAAATATATGTGAAAGAGTTCAGGAGAATTTAAAATCCGACTAGCAAAATCATTTTATCCTTCATTGTGATTAGCATTTGGTGATTTCATGACATATAAAATAGCCGTACTTCCGGGAGATGGAATTGGGCCTGAGGTGATTGAGGCAGCAAAAATCGTTTTGGATGAGATTGCACTTGATGCAGAATACATCTATGGGGATATAGGCTGGAAATTCTGGTGCACCGAGGGAAATCCCCTCCCTGAGAGAACAATAGAATTAATGAAACAGACAGATTGTGCATTATTTGGAGCGATAACCTCCAAGCCGAAGAAGGAGGCTCAGGAGGAATTAAAACCGGAACTCAAAGGAAAGGGACTTGAATATTACAGCCCAATTGTCAAATTGAGGCAGTTGTTTGACCTTTATGCGA
>CAZVSZ010000117.1:0-4239 GCA_964630095.1 uncultured Thermoplasmata archaeon
GTGAGATATTCTTTTGGCTTGCCGAGAGATTTCAATGCCAGAGCTTTTGCATCCCTTTTTCCCATATTTTCTTTGTATTCCTTGTTGAGATTTGCCATGATTTCTCCGCCGCTATCTCCAACAACGCCAAACTTGGAAATCATGTATGCGCCAGAAGGATCGTACCAAACAATTTTTTTAGAATCTTTAAGTCCTATCATTATCACTGTACCCAAAGGCCGAAGATTTGGAGATATTGTATATCTCCAGTAAATTTGAGATATATAAGCAATAATCTCATCATCATCTTTGAATTTTTTCTTTCTCACATTGTCTATTATGTGGTATCCATCGGCTGCAAGTCCAGAGAAGGTAAGAAGATATTTCCCCTGGAATTTGAAAATTTTTCTGTGTTCTATTCCTTTAATTTCTTTACCGTTCTTATCTTTTCCCCTCTTTACTTTGGCCACAAAAATTATGCCATCTTTGTGCACTATGCCCACTGCAGGGCTTCCCCTGAAGGATGACTCGCGAGCATATTCAATCTGGTATATTCTTCCCTCTGGAGAAAATATTATGCGGGAATCATATTCCTTGGCTATTGAGGATACCTTATCAATGTATTCCATAAGTGCCGCTCTCAACAACTCTGCCTTTGTTGAAAACATCCCCGTTCGCACAAGCGAATCTATGTATTTATCTACCTTATCTGGAATTATCACGCGAACTTCACTCATATCTATCACCTACATTTTCATGGATATTTCATGTATATATGATGGATATATTTAAAGTTTTTGGAAGTGAAAAAATTTAAATATTTGCAAACAATAGATATAATAATGAAAAAGGGCATAACTGTGATGCTTATAGGTTTAGTATTAATTTCCTATGCTCCAAACGTTATGGCTGATGGATATCATATTGGACCCTATTCCCAAGATTTTTACGAGTATTACCAGCGTGCTCTCATAGCATGGAAGAACGGTGTGGAGTACATGTATTTAGAGGTAGGATTTTCTCCAAGATACGGGCATGAAGGGGAAATAAATGGTAACAAAACCATGTTGCACATAATTCCATTCCCTTCCTTACCAAAAATACAATCCACCAACAAGGATCTGTTTAAAAGGGTTATAAATTTACTTAAGAATAAGGAAAGAGAGATGGACATATTCAAAGAATCATATATTTCTCCGCTCATCGGTTATGGTGGAAGTGCTTCTGGTGAGATAACTCCCGAATCTGTGGTAAAAATTGGTGCTCACACAATCGGTGTTTTTAGAATAAACAGCACTGAAAATATGAAAATTGCTGTTGAGAGAACATTCCTCTCTGAAGGAATAAATTTCACGTGGAATATGACCGATGATGACATGGATGTGATAAACTATTACATCTCAAGAGGTTATAATTATTTTGCTTTTGACTCGGTGAATTTAACTAACAGAAATGAGGCAAAGCAGCCAATCCTCTATATTTTCAATACAGAAAGAGTATATTATCCACTGAGAATAACAACCATATCCAACAGAGGAGAGGGTATGAGAAGTATAATTCTCTACATAATCACTCAAAACGGAAGTTATGAAGCGGAGAGTTCGGTGGTAAAGCATTTTGAGAGAATAAGTTATGATGCTCCCCTCACCCACGAGGACTTGAAGAAAATAGACCCAGCTCTTGGAGAATTCATATCACGAGGACATGCGGATGTTTACATGGCAGATTACATCTCATCCAATATGACGGATGATTTTGTTTTGAAAGTTAATAAAAGTGAAAATTCAAATTATGGGTATCTGATAATGGCGGGAATATTTGTGATTCTTATTTTCCTCACCTCTTTTATATATTATTTCAATCCGCAAAAAGAAAAGAAGAAAATAAAAGTGGCAATTTTATCCTTGGCCATAATCTCCGTGGCTTTATCCATTTTACTCATATGGATTATTTTTATGTATGGTCTCGTTGGTGTTACATATCCAATGTCATACTATTACATCAACTCACTTGGTAGGTTGAGGGAATATTGGTTTTTAACCATGGAGAGTATTTTTGCTTTGATATCCACCATATTCTCTCTCTCGCTCCTATCTGAAAAGAGAAATGATTTTCTTGCCTATGGAATATTCTCCTCCTTACTTGGAATAATTCTCCTGCTCCAGAGCATGTATTTGACCCCACAAATCAATGCTATTTGGTATGTGATAATCCTTGCCATATATCTCCTAATAATCCTGCCAAAACCCATAACCAGTGTTTACGATTCAGATAAGGCACGGGCATTTTCCCTTGCAGGTGCAATTTTATTAATGGGATTTAATTGGCTCATCTTTTTCCTCACACAAGAGGTAATTATAATGATAGTATTTTATACCTATTTGTTTGCAAATTTGGAGTCTCTTAGAAAGAAATTGAAACTACACAGTAAAAAATTATCCCCAAGGACAAAAGGATTTTTCATTGCTACCTCAATAGTTCTTTTTGTTATACTTCTTTCCATCGCTGGGTTATTTGCGACAAGCGTATATCTATATTATTACACATTCCCCATAACTTATCTCTTCTTCCTTCTCATTTTCTTTGGAGTTCCAGTGTATATGATATTCACATCCCTTACAACAGACAGTATAATTCACAGTGAATAAAAATATGAGAATTTCCCCACGGGAAATATTAAATAGAGGGGAAATCATAAAGAAATGGTGTTTTCATTATGAGATATGATATCCCGCCCATAAAATCACCCTGGATTCTCCCGCCGGAGAAGGCACCGCATATGTGGACTTCAGCACTGATTGTTTTGAGTGGTTTCATCTTGCTTTTCGGCTATTTGTTCTACAGTTTTCACACAATCCTTAGTGGGGGAGGATTTAATTTTATGGAATTTTCAATAATAATGCTGATAGCAATGATATTGCTAATCGTAGGGGCAATACGCCTTGCACAGGCCTATGGCTCTAAAAAATATGCCATGCTGAGGAAGTATTACATGGAACAAAGAAGAAAGCAATATTAGAATGTGAAATTCTTTAATTATGCCACCAGTAATATTCTTTAGCAGTGGTGAATATAGATATCTTCTCTCCCGATTTATTCAAGAGGGAAGTTTATAGTTTTCAGAGGCAAGAATTAAATATATGAAAGCATAATTACATGCAATGGAAATCCATCTTAAGACTCAGAAGAAAATTCTCATACATCTCTATGATTACAGGAAATATGAGGATAGATACGAATATCCCCCGGAGATAACCCAGCAGGGAATTGGGAAAGTTGTTGGTATCTCTGTAAGTCATGTTCCAAGAAATATTAGTAAATTGATTAACGAGGGACTTGTGGTGGCTAAAAAGGGACATGTTCCAAGTAAGAAGAAAAGAGTTACAGTTTATTTTCTTACAGAGAAGGGAATTTCTGAAACAAAGAAGATAATTGATGAATTAAAAGACATGGATTTGGAAATTGAAGGAGAAAAATATAAGATTAAAGAATTAAAAAAATCTCTAAGAATATCGTATATTGAATTGATAAAAAGAATTGAGAAAAAAAATATAAAAATTGAAGATTTGAAAAACCGTAGAAAAGTTATTTTTAAGGAAGTTAATATAACTTCCGGTATTTTTGTAAATCGTATTGAAGAATTGAGAATTATGAAAAATTGGTATGCTCATGGAAAAGTATTGGTAATAATAGGCTCCAAGGGTTATGGGAAGAGTGCTCTTATAGAGAAGTTCATAGAGAGAGAAAAACCCAAGGAAAATATAGTGTGGCTTCAAATATACGGTGGGAGAAAATGGAGCAATATTGAGGAAACATTCAAAAATATGTTCAACAGCAATGATATACTCCATATCCTGAGGACTGAGCCAACAATTCTTATATTTGACAACTATTTTGATGTGGATGATCTCTTTGTGGAAAATCTTGTATCTTTTGTAAATGAAGATCTTGGCAGGAGCAAAGTAATTGTAAGTATGCGCCCAGATACGCCCTTTTACAACAGGTTTTACACGCTTTCTGATGTTATTGAGGGAAAGGTTATGGAGATAAAATTGGGAGGTTTATCTTACGAGAACTCAAAATTAATTTTACCTGAGGTTAAGGATTTTGCATTTCGGAGAATATACCAGCTTACAAAGGGAAATCCATGGATTCTCAATCTTCTGAGAACAGGTGAAATTGATAAAACAAAAGGTCTCCCTCTCACTCCTGAAAATATTCATCTTTTAAAGTATCTTGCTTCACAAAAAAAAGAATAAA
>CAZVSZ010000118.1:0-4189 GCA_964630095.1 uncultured Thermoplasmata archaeon
AATCCAAAAATTTTTGTATTTTGAATCATGGGATATAATATGCAGGAGGAACTGAGAAAATTGATAGAAAAATATGGAATTCGTTATTCAGAAAAATTCAAAATTGATTTGAAAAAAGAGCCATTTAAATTATTTCTTCTATCAGTTCTGTTTGGAGCACCTATAAGGAAGGAAAATGCAATAAGGACATACAAGATTTTTGAAATTTATAATGTTCTCACACCCCAGAGGATAATTGAAGAGGGATGGGATAATCTTGTTGCATATCTTGATTCCGGGGGCTACACGAGATATGATTTCAAGACGGCGGATAAACTTCTTGAGATTGCAAATAATTTGAAAGATAGAGATTTGAACGATATACACAGAGAAGCAGTGGATTTTAAAGAACTTGTTAAAAAATTAAAATCCCTAGGAAGAGGGGTTGGAGATACGACTGTTGGAATATTTCTCCGTGAGATGATTGGAATCTGGGATAAAGCAGAGCCATATCCGGGTAAACTTGCAAGGTTGGCTGCTGGAAATATGGGAATTGAAAACATAGAAAATTTCTGGAAAAATGAGTTAAGAGATGTAGATTACGCATATTTTGAATCTACTCTCGTTGAAATAGGAAGGTTCTGCAGAAGGGGGAAATGTTCTCAATGTCCCGCAAGAAAGATATGTAAAAAATTTAATATATGAAAAACATGCACAATTATGGGAATGGTTGACATATCACACAAGAGAAATATTTTAAGAGTTGCGAGAGCTCGTGGTACTATTGTGCTTAAAACGGAAACTGTAAAGAAGATAAAAAAAAGAGATATAAAAAAGGGTGATGTTTTTGAGGCAGCAAAACTTGCTGGAACAATGGGTGCGAAGAAAGCATCAGATTTGATTCCATATACCCATCCACTTCCCATTGAAAGCGTGAATTTTGATTTCAGTGTTGATGGTAATAGAATCACTGTTGTATGCGAGGTTAAGGTTCATTATAAAACAGGTGTGGAAATGGAAGCACTTGCTGGTGTGAGCACAGCCCTCCTGACTATATGGGATATGGTGAAATATCTGGAGAAGGATGAGCATGGGGAGTATCCAATGACCCAGATTAAGGATATTGAAGTGATTAAGAAGGTTAAGGGATAAAATGAGTGTGAAAGATCACAAAAAAAATAAATATAGATTAAAAATAAGCGTTATCACTGTAAGCAGCACGAGAAATGAGGAAAATGATGAATCTGGAAAAATATTGATAAATGAAATAAAAAAATCACACATTCTATGCGATTACACAATTGTTAAAGATGATAAGATTCAAATTCTAAAATCTCTTTTTTCAATGCTTGAAAAATGCGATGCCGTAATTCTCAACGGTGGAACGGGGATAAGCGGGAAGGATGTTACTTATGAAGCGGTAAAACCTGTTTTGGATAAAGAATTGCCCGGCTTTGGTGAAATTTTTCGTGTGATGAGTTACGAGGAAATTGGCACTGCAGCTATGATGTCCCGTGCCACTGCTGGAGTTTGCTGTAATAAATTAATTTTTCTTATTCCCGGCTCTCCAAATGGTGTGAAAAAAGGAGCAGAGATAATATTTAGCGAAGTTGAGCATATGTGGTATGAAACTCACAAGGAAACAATATGAAACTTTTCAGTAGTATTCCAGCCCTTTTCTTTTCATGAATTCCCTCATGAGGGATGTGGCGTATGTGCCCGGGTGAAGAGAGAAAGAAAAGACACAATCCTCTCTGTTGTAATTTTCAAAACTTGCAAGTATATTCCTTCGTCTGCCCTTGGAACTCAATTCCGGGATTTCTTTTATTCTGAAATTTTCCTTTTTTATTCCTTCTTCCTCTATTATCTTTTTTTCAATTTCACCCTGAATGCCGTCCGTGAATCTTGAATCGTAACCAAAAAGGATGGTGCTTATATACGCTCTTTTCTCTTCAATTCTTTTTCGTATTTTTTCAATATTGAATGAATTTACCACCACAAAATCCTGCTGGGGAATTCCGTGATTATCCACCTTCATTATTAAATCCCCTTCTCTGACCTCAATTCCCTCTTTTATTCTCTCACTTACCATTTTGTTGAAAAGGTATCCCTGATAGGCATGTATGAACAGAAGAAGAAGATTCTCAGGTAAAGATTTCATTGCTCCCACATAATCCTCCGGTTTTTTAATTAGATGGTTGAGAATTGCTCTCTCATACTCTCCATTTCCAATATTCTTTAGAGATTCTCTTGCATCCATGTTCTCGTAGAATATCTTTCTCCCCTCATCCTCGCCAGGGAAATACCCAACATAGTAGCGAACTGCATTTTTAAAATCACCCATAACTATGAATTTTCCCACAAGGTGGGTTATTGGCCTCGTTGCCCCAAATCTCTGAACACCAAAATAATTTGGAAAAAAGCCATTTAATTCATTTTCAATTTTTTCAACCCTATCATCGCAAATACCCTCTCTCACTTTAATTTTGAATTTGTTTCCGAGCAATTCTCCAATATTCAGAAGATGTTCACTCCTAAACGAATCTAAAATTTCAACATCTTTCAGATTTGTTTTTATTTCCTTTTCGTAATTCATTATGCAGAAATACTGCACACTTATCCCGCGCTTATCTTTCATCCCGGTGAATCTTATTCTCCTTCTGCTTATCCCCAGCTGCCTGCTAAGCAGCTTCACAAATCTATTTGTCTCCCAGTTTCTCAACTTAATTTTCAAATATAAATGTTTTCCCCTCTCGGTTTTTTCAATATCTATGGGAATTTCCTCAACATAAAAATCTTCAATCTTCTTTCTCATCTTTCCCCCGATACCGGTAGAGCTGGATAGGTATGAGTATATTCCTATTTCTTCCTCTGTGTGCATTATATCCAGACTTCGTCAATTAGGCGATATTCCATTATCTCTTCATCCCTGAAAAATAGAGATATTTCCCTCTTTGCTGATTCTTCAGAGTCTGAGCCATGAACAAGATTGTTCTGAATGCTGAGCGAATAATCACCACGAATTGTTCCCGGTTCTGCTTCCATGCCATTTGTCTTACCCATCATTTTTCTTACCACTGATATTGCATTATCTCCCTCAATAGCCATCGCAATTATGGGCGAGGAAGTTATGTAGTCAAGAAGAGATTCGTAGAAATCCTTTCCCTTATGAACCTCGTAGTGCTTTTCTGCCATCTCCCTTGACATCCAGAGCATCTTCATGGCCACAATTTTCAATCCTTTTCTCTCAAATCTGGATATTATCTCACCGCATAATCTTCTGTTTATCGCATCAGGCTTCAGAAGCACCAGAGTTCTCTCTCTCATCTTCTTTCCTCCTCAGAAGATGTAATCTTATCTCTTTCTCCTTTCTGTATGCCTGAGTCCATCTTACCTTACGGGGTATACGATGCAATTTGAGCATATTCTTCTGACACTTGCTACTGCAAAAATAGTAGACCGTTCCATCTTTCAGAACATACATCTTTCCCGTTCCGGGTTCAATTTCACGACCGCAAAAAGAACATACATGCTTTGATGGCATAGTTATCTTGCCTCCAGTTTTCTTGCCTCTCTTGCAGTCTCTCTCAGCATTAGAATATCTCCAACTTTAACTGGGCCCATTACATTCCTGGTGAGAATTCTTCCCTTATCCTTACCCTCAAGAACACGGACCTTAACCTGCGTCACTTCACCTGTCATTCCTGTCCTTCCCACTATCTCCACGACCTCTGCTGGAGTTGCTTCATCTCCCATTTTAATTCACCTTACTTCTTTATTGCCTTAATTTCTTCAATTATCTCTTTGAACTGCTCTTCTGCCTTTCCGAACTCAACAATACCCACCGAGGCGGATGATTTTATCCCTATTCTCTTGCCCAGCTCTTCCTTGCTTGGAACATAACCATAGGTAATTCCTTTTTCCTCACATAGGAGAGGTAAATGAGCCACAATCTCCGGGGGATTTACATCCTCTGCAATTACAACAAACTTTGCCTCTCCCCTCTCCACTACCTTCGTAA
Source organism: uncultured Thermoplasmata archaeon (assembly GCA_964630095.1). Taxonomy (GTDB): domain Archaea; phylum Thermoplasmatota; class Thermoplasmata; order Thermoplasmatales; family Aciduliprofundaceae; genus CAZVSZ01. Next base: position 4,001 of record CAZVSZ010000118.1, read on the forward strand.
CTTCGTTTGTTCCTTTTCTCACTTTTCCTGTTTCTCTTGCAATCTCAAGACCGGTATATATCTTGTCCTGCAGTTCTTTCGGAATTTCAAACCTCACATACATCGGTTTTGCCATTTTTATTACCTCCTTCATTTAATCAATCATAGGTATGCGATGAAATCATTTCCCCTATAAATAATTTTGTGAGG
>CAZVSZ010000119.1:0-4157 GCA_964630095.1 uncultured Thermoplasmata archaeon
CTTTTATAGTTGGAATCGGGATGAACGGTCGTGCAGCCGTTGAGCTTGTCGTCGCACAGGTGGCCCTTGATGGGAAAATAATCACAAGGGATATCTTCTCAGCAATAGTTTTAATGGCAGTATTCTCCGCTCTACTAACACCAATAATGCTGAAATACACAATAAAGAAATTAAAAATGAGAAATAAGGGCTAATATTTATTAAATAGAACAAATTCCCCAGTAAGATGAGCGATGACAAAGTGAGAAAAAAATACGAGTTCAAGAGAATGCTTGAAGAACTGGAGAAATACGAGGGTAGAGGAACAGAATTGATATCTGTGTATATCCCTCCAAAGAGACCGATTTCAGATGTTGTTTCCTACCTCAGAGATGAATATGGCACTTCATCAAATATAAAAAGCAAGACAACAAGAAAGAATGTGATGAGTGCAATTGAGAGTATAATGTCTCGTCTGAAATATTTCAAGATGCCCCCTCCCAATGGGTTGGTTGTTTTTGTGGGACACATATCTACAAGGGGAGATCAGACGGAGATGGTATCCTATGTTATGGAACCTCCTGAGCCGGTTCAATCTTTCATTTACAGGTGTGATTCCAAATTTTTTCTTGAACCTTTAAAATCCATGCTTGGAGAGAAAGATATATACGGATTACTTGTAATTGATAGAAAAGAGGCAACAATAGGATTTTTGAGAGGAACGAGAATTGATGCTGTCAAACATCTTGAGAGCATGGTTCCAAGCAAGCATCATCAAGGGGGTCAATCATCACGAAGATTTGAGAGGCTTATTGAGCAGGCTGTCCATGAATTCTTTAAAAAGGTTGGAGATAAAACAAATGAAATTTTTCTTAATGAGAACATTAAGGGGATAATCATTGGAGGTCCTGGGGCTACTAAGGATTCTTTTGTAAATGGAGATTATCTTCATCATGAGTTGAAGAAGAAAATAATAGAAATTTTTGATACCGGCTATACAGATGAATATGGATTGCACGAGTTAGTAGAAAAAGCATCTAAAACACTTCAAAAATTGGAGATATTCAGGGAGAGAGAATTGCTGAACAAATTCTTGAGAGAAATAAAAAAGGTAGATGGAGGTCTTGCCGTATATGGGGAGAAAGAGGTCAGAGAATATCTTGAGAAGGGAGCTGTTGATATTCTTCTTATTTCTGAGGGATTGAGAAAATACAGAGTACAATGGAAATGTCCTCAGTGTGGAAAGGAGATAAGCGAGACGATAAAAGGAGATATTCAAATTAAAAGATGTCCAGAGTGTGGCGTAGAGATGGATATTGTGGAAAAAAAAGATTTGATTGAGGAATATTACGAATTAGCTGAGAATTCAGGTGCAAAAGTTGAACTCATCTCTGATGAAAGCGAAGAGGGAAAGATATTCGCCAACGCTTTTGGTGGAATTGCTGCAATTCTAAGATATCGCTGATAATTATTTCTTGATGGTCATTACAACTACATCTCTAACTGATTTCATACTTTTAAAGGGTATTATTAAACGACCCTGTGCATCTTTCTGGAACTCTCTTGTTTCTAAATCTTCGGCTGGAATTATAAGTACATGCTTAATTTCTCCAGTGTCTGTGTCTATCACAAAATTGTTTATTGTCCCTAAAATCACTCCGTCATCCGTCATAGCGGTTTTTCCTCTCAACTCGGTTACAAATTTTCTCATTCTATCACCTCACGAATAGTAGCCCAAATCCTCCTTCTTCTTTCTGACACTTTTACTCAATTCTAACCCAATGCTTTCGTAGTATTTTATAGTTTCCTCATCCAGAGAAGGATGGACTATATCCATTGCCCTAATGAAATGCTCCATCTTAATCTTATCGCTCCTGTCTCTTATTGCCATCATTCCCGCCTCCCTGCATAGATTCTCTATATCTGCTCCCGTATAATTTTTTGTTTTATTTGCCAGTTCTTTAAGATCAATATCCCCCTCAAGGGGCATATTTTTTGTATGCACTTTAAATATCTCATATCTTGCATTTTCATCAGGGGGAGGAACATAAACAATTCTATCAAATCTCCCAGGACGAAGTAATGCGGGGTCAACTATATCAGGTCTATTTGTTGCTGCTATTACAACCACACCCTCAAGAGTCGTAAGCCCGTCCATGGATGTAAGAAGTTGATTTACAATCCTTTCCGTAACTCCTGAAGCCGAATAAAAACCCCTGCGAGGAGCAATTGAATCTATTTCATCCAAAAACACTATGCAGGGAGATGATTGCTTTGCCTTCTTGAATATTTCCCTAACTGCTTTCTCACTCTCTCCAACCCACTTGCTCATAACTTCAGGACCCTTAACACTTATGAAATTTGCTTCGCTCTCAGTAGCAACAGCCTTCGCTAATAATGTCTTGCCCGTTCCGGGAGCACCATAAAGCAAAATTCCCCGAAGAGGTCTTATCCCCATATTTCTAAACGATTCTGGGTCTTTTAAAGGCATCTCCACAGCCTCTCTCAATACCCTTTTGATATCTTCAAGGTTTCCAACATCTTCCCATTTAACGGAGGGAATCTCAACCATAACCTCACGAAGAACACTCGGCTCAATTTTCTTCAGGGCTTCTTTAAAATCATGCTCACTTACTCTCATATTTTCAAGAACATCTGTGGGAACAGGTTTATCAGGGTCCATATTGGGAAGATATCTCCGCAATGCATTCATTGCAGCCTCTCTTGCCAAGGCAGCCAAATCTGCTCCAACAAACCCATGCGTGATTTCCGCAAGATGCTCAAGAATTTTATCCCTCTTATCTTTATTAATTGGCATTCCTCTTGTGTGTATCTGCAAAATTTCTTTTCTTCCCTTCTTATCTGGAATTCCTATCTCAATTTCCCTATCAAATCTCCCGGGTCTTCGCAATGCTGGGTCTATTGCATCCACTCTGTTTGTCGCACCTATCACGATAACATGTTCTCTCTTTCTCAATCCATCCATGAGTGTGAGAAGCTGAGCAACAACTCTTCTTTCAACTTCTCCCATAACCTCCTCCCTTTTCGGGGCGATGGAATCAAGTTCATCAATGAATATTATACTTGGAGCGTTTTTCTGGGCATTCTGGAATATTTCCCTCAACCTCTGCTCACTCTGCCCATAAAACTTGCTCATTATTTCTGGACCATTTATTGCGTAGAAACTGGCATTGCTTTCATTTGCTACTGCTTTTGCAATTAAAGTTTTTCCAGTTCCAGGAGGTCCATATAGGAGAACTCCCTTTGGGGGGTCAATACCAAGCCTCTCAAATAATTCCGGATGCTTTAATGGTAACTCAATCATCTCTCTTACATTTCTCAATTCTTTTTCAAGTCCACCAATATCCTCGTATGTAACATGCTCAACCCTTTCTTCCAGTTCACCAGGTGCCTCTTCTTTGACTTCAATCTCAGTATCCCGTCCTATTTGAAGAACCCCCTTTGGAGGAACACATTTTATAACCTTGAATAGTATGCCAGTTCTTCCCATGAGAGTTATGCCAGGAACAACAATTTCATCCCCCTCAACAACGGGTCTTTTTAGAAGATTATTCTTTATGAAAAGGTCAATACCTTCTCCAAACCTCAACCTCTGATTCTTCGCTATGATCGGTGCAATTACAATCCTTTTTGCATCCACAGGCTCTGCTTTTCTCACCTTGACCTTATCTCCGACGGTAACCTTCGCATTTCTCCGTATATGTCCATCAATTCTTATGATTCCCTTCCCCTCGTCTTCCTGTCTCGCTCTAAAAACCCTCGCAGATGTTATCCTCTTTCCCTCTATCTCAATAACATCACCCACATCCACGCCAAGTGCTAATCTTGAATTTACATCAATTCTCGCTCTCCCAAGACCCACATCCATCTGTGGCGCCTCTGCAACCCTTAGTAATATCTCCTTCATAGTTTGGAGATTTCCATTATATTAATAAACATTGTGGATGTAAGGGTAACTTGAAAACCTGAAAAGGTATAAAAAGGAAAAAAATAACGGTTATTATGGCGAGGAAATTCAAGTTAAAAAAGATAATAAAAATAGAGGGAGAAAAGAAAATAGGAGTAGAATTGAAGATGCATACTACTTTAGATATAGAAAATTATCTTATGTTAAATGTTATTCCCACCAAATTTTATGTGAATGACTCTCCCTATCT
>CAZVSZ010000120.1:0-4079 GCA_964630095.1 uncultured Thermoplasmata archaeon
AAAAAATTGACAAAGAGGCAGAGAGAGTTAATTGAAAAATTAGCGGAAGAGATGAACTCACCTTATCACAGAAAATTCAGGATTAGATAACGCTCTTTTCAATCCGAATATTTTAAGTATATAATTGAATTTTATGATATGCAAAAATTCGGAAATGCTCTCAGGCATGGATTTGATGGAATAGGATATACAATTAGAACTCAGAGAAATTTCAGAATACAGAGTTTGATTTTCATAGTTATAATAATATTCGGTTTCATTTTTAATATATCCCCCTGTGAGTGGCTTGCAATTCTTCTCATATCCTCCATCGTTTTATCCCTTGAAATTGTGAATACAGCAATAGAGAAGGCTGTTGATACATCCACAAATGGTGATTATTCTCCCCATGCAAAGATTGCAAAGGATACGGCGGCTGGGGCAGTTGTTCTTGCATCTCTGTTTTCAATAATTATTGGGTTAATTATATTTATCCCGAAGATTCTGAGGTATCTTAAATGAGGGCAATATCTTTATTCTCTGGGGGGAAGGATTCCACTTATGCTCTTTATATTGCGATGCAGCAGGGGTTTGAAATAGAGAAACTTGTAACCATATTTCCAAAAGTGAAAGATTCCTATATGTATCATATTCCAGTAATAGAGAGAACCAAAGTCCAGTCTGAATTGATTGGGATAAAACAAGATGTTTACAGAATAGGAGATGATATGGAAGAATTAAAAAGAGTCATTGAGAATTATGATGTGGATGCTGTTATAAGCGGGGCAATAGCATCAAATTATCAGAAGACAAGAATTGAGGAAGTATGCACAGATTTGAATGTATTATCTTACTCTCCACTCTGGGGAAAGGGGCAGAGAATGATTCTTGAGGACATGCTCTCTGCAGGATTTGAAATAATTATTGTGGGAGTTTCTGCCTATGGTCTGGATTCATCAGATCTGGGAAGAAAAATTGAGGAGAAAATAGAGAAATTGAAAGAATTAGAGAAAAAATACAAAATAAATTTATCGGGAGAAGGGGGAGAGTATGAAACTTTCGTTGTTGATGCTCCATTTTTTAAAAAGAAAATAAAAATAAAGAAATTCAAGAAAATCTGGGATGGTCTCCGTGGAGAAATAAAAATAGAAGAAATTGAGTTGGAAGAAAAGAGGGAGGGAGAGAGTTTATATTCTTCTCCTCTTTAAGGTGAGATATGGAATTGAAAGTGACTGTGCAAATTGGGAAGAAGGGTATAACAGATGAAATAGTTAATGAAATCAAGGACCAATTAAAAAAGAAGAAAATAATCAAAATAAAATTCTTGAAAAATGCGGACAGAGAAGATATGAGGGGGAAAGTGGAGGGGATTGCAGAGAAGGTTAATGCAGAATTGATAGAATTTCGTGGATTTACTGCAATTCTCAAAAAGAAGTGAGAAAAATATTTATAGTAGTATTGTGATTATAAGGTGATGGAGAAAGAGGATATGGTAAAAGAGATACGGAATATTCTGTATAGGGGAGGATTTGATATAGGAGAGCCCATAAAAAAGACAATAATATTTGATTTAATTGCAAGAAAAAACAGAAATATATTGATTCTTAAAGCCCTTCTCAACATGGATTCACTGAGAAATGAAATTGCGAGAGAACTCAAGATTCTTGGGAGTGAACTGAATGCTTCTCCAATAATAATAGGAAAGAAAGGGGGTATGGGCAGTATACTTGATGGGGTTGTATATTCCCGTCATGGAATACCCATAATATCCATAGGAACTTTCAGAGATTTCATAATTGAAGGGATTCCCCCCGCAGTCTATGCTGCTCCAGGAGGATTTTATGTGAATATTGACAGTTCTCTTTTAAGGGAGATAAGAAAGAAGAGGGGAGTATCCTTAGGGAGACTTGCAGAGGCTGCTGGGGTCTCCAGAAAGACAATACAGCTGTATGAGGAGGGTATGAGTTCAAATGTTGAAATTGCATTGAAACTTGAGAAATTTCTTAATACAGAACTCATATTACCTATAAATCTTTTTGATTTGGGAAAAATGGAGGAGGAGAGGTATCACCTTAACGATATTGAATATGGAGAAATTTACAGAAGACTGATTGATATAGGATTTGATGTATTTCTCACTCTAAAATGTCCCTTTGAAGCATTAAGTAAAGATGATAGAGATGTTATGTTAACGGGTATTGAAAAAAAAGAGAGAAATTTGAAATACAAAGCGATGAACATAAGGATACTTTCAAAAATATTTGAGAGAAGGGGATTTATAGTTATTGAAAACTCAAAATTTGAAGAGTATGATGGAGTTGCCATAATAAGAAAGAATGAGGTGATGGAGAGAAAGAAGGATGAAATAAGGGAACTGGTGGAGGAGAGAAGTTCAATATGAGAAGAATAAGGAAATTTGAACTTGAAAATAAGGAAGTTTTATTTTTTGGTACGGTGAAAGGACTTGTAAGTGAGAGAAAAATACTGAGGAATATTGCGGAGGAGTTTAAACCCGAATTGATTCTCCTGGGAATATCTCCAGAAGAGATGGTGGGTTTGAAGAATTATTTAAAAAAACCGTTTAATATTGAGCCTGATGATTATGAAGTGATATATGCGAAAAAACTTGAGAATTTTGGTGAAGTTGGTTTACCTGTTCCAACATATCTTGAGGCTTTTTTAATATCAAAGGAAATGAATATTGATATGCTCCCCCTTGATATCCCCGATGAGAAATATGCAAGCATATTTACAAAAAATGTCAATATATTTCACCTTTTGATATTCAATATGAGAAAAAGGAAGATATGGAGAATGGATTTCAATGCAAAAACACCTGAAGATTTTGTAATAAAATGGGATGAAGTAGTAAATAAACTTTCATCTTATAGAAAGGTGGAACTTGAGAGGGAAACATATATGGGCAAGAAAATAAAGGAGAATATAAAAATGAGAAATGAGAATAAAATTTTAGTTGTGATTGAACTAGAGAGGTTTCGGGGGGTTTTGAAAAATTTAAATCTCTTACAAATCACATAAATTTCAGAACTCTTTAGAGATGATGCCCTCGGCTTGTGCAATTTTACCATTTCAAAATCATTTCTCAATTTCTTTACAAAATTGTTTAGCATATTTCCCTGGAAGACCTTAACTACCATATTTCCTCCCTCTTTGAGCATATTGCTCCCTATGTAAAAAGTTCTCTCAGCAAGTTCCATAGATCTCGCATGGTCCATGGATTTTATCCCCGATATTTTTGGGGACATGTCAGATATGACAGCATCAAAACTCTCAATTTTCTCTTTAATTCTCTCTATGATATTATCATCAAAAACATTTCCCCTTATAAATTCTACATTTTTTATGTGCATGGGCTTGATATCAACACCCACAACCTTACCTGATTTACCGACCAACTCAAGTGCTACCTGGCTCCAGCCCCCTGGGGAAGAGCCAAGGTCAAGAACATAAAAACCCCTCTTTATGATATGATACCTCTCATTAATCTGCATAAGTTTGAAAGATGCCCTGCTCCTGTAGCCCTTTTTCTTTGCAAGATAATAATAATGGTCTTTTGTTTTCAACTTTCCTTCCTCTTCTCTTCCTCCACTATTTTCTCGTAATCTTCAGGACTCAGAAGTCCCTCTATCTCCTCTAAATTTTCAATTTCAATTTTCAAAAGATAGTTCTTATATGGGTCTTCATTCAGCAGTTCTGGCTTATCAATAACCTCTTCATTAATTTCTATAACCTTGCCCGATAATGGAGAGTAAACATCGCTGGCTGCCTTGACAGATTCAACGACTCCCATCTCTTCACCTTTTTTTATTATTTTTCCTATATCTGGAAGTTCAACATAGACTATATCATTGAGTTGCTCCTGAGCGTAGTCGGTAATTCCAATTTTTGCCACATTTCCCTCAATTTTAGCCCATTCGTGAGTTTTCGTGTACTTCAAATCTGAAGGTATCATCCTCATCACCATTATAAGGTAATATAAGAGGATGATAAAAAACTTTATGTTTCTCAGTACGAAATTTCCATGGTGAGATATTCTTTTGGCTTGCCGAGAGATTTCAATGCCAGAGCTTTTGCATCCC
>CAZVSZ010000121.1:0-3989 GCA_964630095.1 uncultured Thermoplasmata archaeon
CATCTCAGTATCCTTCAAATATAACAATTCCAACCACCGATTACATAAAAATAAAATATCTCAAACTTTACAATTCCAGTGGATATGAAACATACAATTTCTCTGCGGGGGAGGATGTTATAGTGAAAACGAGAATCATATCTCCATTCGGAACAAATGATATCGGAATAGCGTATCTCAATATAACCGACCCGCTTAACAATAAAAAGGTGGATTCACAGGAAATGAATCTATTAAGCGAGAGTGGAGGGGATAAAATTTACAATTACACATATTCTCTGCCAGATAATGCTTGGTCAGGATACTGGAATGTAAGGGTGGATGTTCATGATGATCCAACAACTAATACGAATTCTTCCACACAGTTTTTAATTCCCAGTAATGTCAGTGTTGAGCCTGATCACAATATTACCACGAATGTGAGTTCACAGGACAGATGGCTCTATTTCAACCATACAATAACCAATACAGGAAAGGGTGCAAATATATTTGAAATAACAGCCACCTCCAGCAATGGTTTTGACATTCAACTGATAATCAATGGAAATTTGGCTGCCGAGGATTACAATGGAGATGGCACATGGGATTACCTAAACTCATCCTACGATACTGATGGTGATGGGAATCCGGATACTGGTGTACTTACGCCGGGCGAGAGTTTCAATATAATAATCGCTGTGAAAATTCCAGCCAATTACACGGGCAACGAAACTGTGGATGTGGAAGCATACTCGTTCCTCTCTCAATCTGTAAACGACCACGCATACGATAAAATAGCCGTTGTTCCGGAAATGAACAATCTTCTTCCTCTTATTCTCTTAGTTTTAATTCCAATAATAAAAAGAAGAAGGAGATTTATTCTCTTTTCATCTCAATTTCAATAGATGAGACATTAGTGTCTCCTCTTTCCCCCTGCAAACTCTCTGTTCCTATTCTTATTTCCCCGTACTTCAAGGTTGGGACAAAACGATTTCTCACGATCTCAGCGACATCCACTGCCTTGCTTATTGCTCTCCCTCTTGCCTTAAGAACAACATTTCCTGCACCACTGTTGAACTGGGTTACAACTGCAAGCACATAGTTCATTGTTGGCTTTTTTCCTACGAATACTACGTTCTCTTCTGCCATTTTTCATCGCCTCCTTTTTTTGCTAATGGCTAAATGAGATTTTCATATTTATAAGTTGCCCTTCTTTCTCCTGCGATAGTATATTTCACCACCCGCCATGATTATTATAATGCCTGCAAGAGCAATTAAGAAAGATGAGGGTGAGTTAATCATATTCCATCCAATCCATCTAAGGTAGAAAGCAGAACTGTAAATTATTGAGCCAGTTGCTATTAATGTTATGGATGAAAATATGTACCCTTTACCCATCTCAGGAGTTGCTTTTTTCAATTCAATTTCCCTTGCCTCTCTCCTTTCTGCCCAGACGAACAGAAAACTCGGCAGAATGAACACTGAAAGTATGAAACTGTACAGTATGGATAGTGCTGCGATCTCGCCAAATTGCCGTATTGGAGGCATGGAAGAGAGAATAAGAGTTCCGAATCCTGCTATGGTTGTGGTTGCTGCTCCAAATATTGATGTGCCCGTATGTCTCACAGTCTTTCTTATCGCATCCTCAATACTCTCTTCTCTATCCCAGTCCTCTAAGAATCTGTGTGTTATATGAATAGCATAATCAATCCCAAGACCTATTGTGAGTGAGGTTACAGTTACAGTCACTACATTGAAATTTATGCCAAGCAAATACATGGTTCCAAGAATCCACAAAAGTGAAATAACAACTGGTAATGTTGTTATTAGCCCCAAAATATAACTTTTCCTCTCATAGAAAAATATGATTTCTAAGACTATCAATGAAGCAATTATTGTGATTATCAATGAGTTCCACTGGCTTCCCTCAAGCATATTTACAATATGGAATGTTAGAAGATTTGATCCGGTAGATATGGCTTTCAAACCCTCATTTTTCAACGGCTGAATATCCCCTTTTAAATCATCATATAAAATTTCATCCTCCTTATCCGTGGTGGCATTGCTTCTTACAACAATGAGCATAGAATCAAAATTCCCATTATTTTTATGTAATATCGCTCTTCCATCATCAGTATTCTCGTATAACCATTCGTAAATTTCACTTATGTTTTCATCTGGAAGTTTATCATTGTTTGTATCGTTCTCGCTCACCATCTTTGCAAATGTGGTATTTTTCTCTTCCCATTCAAAAATCACATTACTTATTCCATAAGAATCAGAGTAAACAACATACCTATCATCCTTTAAATTATTTACTGTTTCATTTACCGCTCTTACAGTTTCTGGGTTTTCTATTTCTCCTTCAATCAAGATATAATTGTTCTTCATTTCAGATGAATTGAAATTCTCTGTCATATAGGCTATTGTATTTGATATCTCAAGATTGCTTGGAAGAAAATCCTTGACATCAAATGTAGTTCCTAAATTCTCTCCACCATAAAGAGCAGCAATGCTAATAATTGTAACTATTACAAGAACTGTGTATCTATGCTTCTCTGCAGCAACTGCTCCGATAGCCATAAATTTATTAAGCAGAACCACCCCAGAGCCCACCCTTTCTTTCTCTTTTCTTATCTCCAATTTTCCCTTTTTCTCTCTTCTCTCATCAATTAATATTTTAACTGATGGTATAAATGTTGTGAATATCACAAATGCACCAAATATACCAACGGCATTCATAACCCCAAAATTTGCAATTGGGGGAATTGGAGATACTGCATTGGAAAGAAAGGCAACTATTGTGGTGATTGTTGCAAGAGCCAGCCCCATTCCAAGATGCGCAATCATCTCATTCATTGCATCTCTTACATTTTCTCCTTTCCTCAATTCTTCTCTGTATCTTAAAATTGTATGTATTGCATAATCTATTCCAATACCCACAAGAAGAACTGCAACAGTGGTTAGAATCTGATTGAATTGATATCCTGCTAACACTCCAAATCCATAAGCCCACAGAATTGCCATTCCCAATCCAAGAAGCCCTAACAATGTATCTAAAATATTTCTGAATGTTATTGCAAGTATGATTATAATTAAGATTATTGATACAGGAAGGAGAACATTCATGGTTTCATGTGAAGCTTCCTCGGTTGCTCTTGATATAAGTGATGTGCCAACTGCTCTTATCTTCGCCCTTGTTTTCACACTTTTTGCCACATTCTCAACTCTCTCTTCTATCTTTTCCATTCTATCTGAATGCTGCTTTGTTGTCTCTCCATTCTTATATGTGCTGTTTAGCATAACAATCATCAAAGATGCTTTTGCTCTCTTTCCATTGAAATCCTTTGAAAACATACCATCTAATTGAGAACTCATCTTCTCCATCGCATATCCAAATCCGCCGATTTGAGGCAGATATTCCTGAAATTCCTTAAATCCATTGCTTCCTGCGGATATATTCTTGCTCATATTTTCATAAAAATTCAGAGAGTGTGCAACACTTGCATTTTTAGTTGTATTATATATAAAATTTACATTTTTTATCAATTTTCCCAGAGTACTGGATATTATACTCATATTGTTACTTGCATTGTTAATCATGGAAATGGCATCATTTACATGATTTGTAATATCGGATGAATTGTAATTTTCAATATTTTCTATTGTTTTTACTATATCTCCATAACTCATATTTTCCAAAGCATCTCTCTTTTCTTCAATGTCTAAATTCATATTCATCTGAGGCATACTCATATTAAGAGATAAATTCATTGAAAAATTCATGTTCATATTCATCATTCCCATCTCTGTAAGGAAGATGTTCTGCATCTCATACTTGTATTTCTTCACAACATCTGAATCAAACGCATTCTTTAAAGAATAAAATAAAAGTGAGAATGAATTTGGAGATTTGCTAGAACTGTATGAAGAATTCATCATTTCCATTCCGATATTGAATATGTTTACTGCCCTCTCAGAGATATCATGTGGAGAGTTAAGAATCACAT
>CAZVSZ010000122.1:0-3965 GCA_964630095.1 uncultured Thermoplasmata archaeon
ATCCACGCATCTTTTCCAACAATTCTGAAAGAATATTTTTTATAGAGATTTATTGCTATATTGTTATCATCTCTCACCCAGAGAACTACATTTTTTGTTTCCCTGCTTGCAATACTCATGAAATGTCCAATAACTCGGGTAGCAAATCCCTTATTTCTATACTCTCTCCTTGTATATACCGCTCCAAGCACCCATACTTCGGGTATATGGGCAAGGGCTGATGCAACACTTACAACCTTATTCTCGTATATAAGTCCAAATGTTCTTGCCTTCTCTACAAGGTATTCAGGATTTAAAAACAAATCTTTAAGAAGAGTAGCATCTTTTATTTCTCTCACATTATCATTTAGACCATAAAATTCTGGCTTGGCTGTCATCACATATACCCCATATTTATATCCTCCTTTCCATAGATTAATATATTCAAATGGCATGTGAATTATACATCTTTCTTCTCTAATCATTCCTAAAAATTTTTTGGTAATATATTCATCACCATGGACTATTATGCTTGGTATATCCGTGCCACGAAAAATAAGCATGTAGCCCCTTATTTCTTTTTCAAAATAAACATAAAAATCGGTTTTTTCTCTCTCTCTTCTTATGTCCCAGAGGGTAAAGGCATGCCTCACTGGATCCTTCAAACAATATTCTTCAAGTTCCTCTAACTTTTCATTTTTGAGTATCATCTTACACTCAAACATACAAAAAAGGATTTATAGATTTCGCAATGTGCATTTTCAAATTTGATAATCATGGGGAAAATTATTTGTATTTCGGAAAAAATTTCTCATTATGAGTCCGAATGTAGCACCTACAGGTATTGAAAAATTGGATAAATCTCTAGGTGGGGGTTTTCCTAGAGATGGAGTTACATTAATAGTGGGTCCAACCGGGATAGGAAAAACGATACTCTCTTTACAGTGGCTTGCCCAGGGAGCAAGACACGGAGAAAATACCATTTACATATCTACAACAGTACCCGTTGAAAGAATTAAACATTACTATGGAAATATGCCATTTTTAAGTGATGTGAAAGATAAAATCAGATGGTACGATTTGATCATTGAACCAAAAGATATGCTACCATTCACCATGGAAAAAGAGCATAGAATGTTTCACAATATTATGCCAGATGTGGTTGATGAAAAATTAAATTTGAATATACCGGTACATCGCGGAGTCGTAGATAGCATTACATCAATTGAAAGAATAATTGGGGATCCAGCAATGTTCAGATATGTTTCATCCAGATGGATCAAATTTTTTATCTCCAAAAAGATCTCTGTAGTTTTAATCGAAGAGAACAGGATGAAGAGCGATGAAGAATGGGGGGAAATGAGAAATTTTAGCGAAGCAACAATAGCAATGAATTATTTACAGAATCAGAATATTTATCTAAGGGCTCTTAAAATAGTTAAGAGATATGGATACAATAACCCAACTTATTGGATGCCATTCCACATAAGAGAAACGGGGATAACATTATGAAGGGAGAACTACACCAAATCATCGAAAAGATAATATCTGATTCAAAAGTTGTGATGATCATTACAAAGCCAGAGCTGAGGGTTTCATTAGGGTATCATATTGTAGGGAATTTACTTTCAATCAAAGATACTCAAGGATTGTATGTATCTCTCAATACCTCTCATATTACTGTAGAAAAAAATCTCCAAAAACTGGGTGCTGACCCATCCAAATTGATATTCATAGATTGTATTACGGCATCACTTGGTAATGTACAAGAAAGACAAAATGTGATTTACTTGGACTCTCCAGAGTTAATTCTCCTTGAAGGGGCAATTAAGCATGGGCTAAGAGCACTTGGAGGAAGTAAAAATTTTCTCTATATTGAATCAGTAAGCACATTGCTTGCGTATAATTCGTATCAATCTTTTATAAGGTTTTTGAGGGTGATAACAAGCCAAATAAGGTTTTATGGTCTTATAGGAATAATATTTATGCTTGATAAAGAATTGGAAGATGTTGAATTCAGTCAGACAGCATCCTTCGTAGATGAGATAATTAACCTAAGCAATTTGACTAATAACGACCTTTTGAAAGATATTTCTTTTTAAATTCATTTTCCACATCTATATCTAACACATTTGCCACTGAAAGAACCCAAGCAAACACATCTGCTATCTCCTCCCCTATGCCCTCATTTTCCCGAACAGCTTTGAATAACTCACCAACTTCCTCTCCAAGCCAGACTATGTTCTTCCATAATCCACGCTCTTTATCCCTTTCTCCGTAGAGTTCTTTTATAACCCTCTGCGCTTCATTTATTTCCATAAATGGATAATTGCTCCTCCCTTAAAGATATTTTTGTTTCTCGTCAAATTACATTTAAACTGTATTTCACTCCTCTATTTGAGAGGATATTTAGAACATGGGGAAGCATCTCATGAGATACAAATAATTGAGTTGAAATTCCACGATAATATGCATCAATGGCAGCATTAACAGCGGAGAATTCAAAATCTATTTTTGCTATTTTCCTGATAAGAGTATAGGCAACAACACCACATACACCAATTTTCTTATCTTCTTTTATAATATTTTTGATTTTTCTCCTGTTCACTTTCCTGCTTCCTCCCTCCTCAATGGATGGCATTGCATATATTTCTATCTTCCCATATTTTATATTGAGCACTCCCTTGAGATTACTTATCCCTATATCCATCCCTTTTTTTCCAGATATTATTGCAGTTCCCATAGATGTGGATTTCTTTCTGTAAGCATGCAAATATCCATTTTCCATAAATAAGCCCACTTCCTCATTTTTGTTTATATTCTCTCCGGCTATTGCTTCAATTATCTTTGCTTTTCTTATCATTGAATTTGCCTCCTGAACAAATTCACCAATCTCATCAAGAGATTTTGTTAAAAATTCAAGTCCAAGAATTGTAACCCTGCCATTCTCTGTATATCCCTCACTTTCAAGAATTTTTAAATATTCTGAAACTCCCTGAATAGTTATGCCTACAGAATTTGCAATATCTTTCAATTTTTTCTTTCCTTTCAAAATCTCAAGTAGAATGAAAATTTTCGTAACCTTACTCTTATCTCGGAGAATCATCCCATCACCATGGGAGGAGATGATATAAAACTTTATATTTTTATCTATTATATCCCTTACAATGAAAAAAGAAATAATCGGATTGCTCACAGCAATTATATTTGCAGGAAAATATATGCAGATTATTCCATCCATTCAGAATTTCGGTTATCAGATAAATTTCATGATGAGATACTGGGGAGATATAATTTTGGAGATTTCCTTTGCTCTCATCTTTCTTTTCTCATATTTTCTTGTTACTGAAAGATGGAGATTTTACAGCATGAGTCTCGCCATAATAGGCATTTCTTCATTCTTATTTTCTCTCTTTTACTCAGATATCCTGTTTTATGTTTTTTCTCAGATTTTACTTTTTACATCCTTTTTCCTTTTATTTTACCCTCTCTGCCATTATGAGATTAGAAAATATGCATCATTTGGATATTCTTTTTCTCTAATTTATGTTCTCCTTGAAGGGACTTCTCTGTGGCGAGAAGATTTCTATTCTCTTATTTTCTTGTTCTATCTTACGTTTACACTTATAATATTCATTCCAGGCATATTAAAAATAAAAGAGAATTTATGAGTCGCATTTACCTGTTGGGCATGCAGGGTCAAATGTGCTATCCACTTTCAGGTATTTTTCATCCACTGTAACTTTGAAGTCCAGAGGAATTAATGACTCCTCTTCTTCCTCCTTCTCCTTTTCTACTTCTCTCTCTGCAATTTCCTTTGTGCCCTTGTATATCACCTGGACATTTTTACTCTGATCTCTGTAAATTGTGATTCCCTTACACTGAAGCTGCCATGCCAGAAGATATGTGTTTTCCACATCTTCAATTGTTACATCATTTCTCAAATTCACAGTTTTGCTGACTGCATTATCTACATACTTCTGAAA
>CAZVSZ010000123.1:0-3902 GCA_964630095.1 uncultured Thermoplasmata archaeon
ATAGCCCGATGATGAGTTGTAAATCCATAAAGATACATTCATCCCCGGAATAAATCTGTATGACCCCAGATTAAATATATGAGGTTTTAAATAAAGATGAACTAAGGGATAAGATGATATGGAAAAATTCTTTGCAAATACTGGAATTTGAACCCAAGATGCCGTATATCCTGCATCTATCTGAGCATAATATGCGGTGCTTCCGCATGTAGTATTTAAATAAGGGGTAGAAGATGTTGCATTGTAGTGAAGATGAAGTTGCTTATGAACTTCGTTACTGCGGGTTGGGATATGAGAGAAAAACGGAGTATCGGAAATATCCCTGTCGGATTTCCAGTCAGAGATAATAATTATTGATGTAGCATTTTTAGTGGATAAATTTGAATTGATTTCAATTTCATGGTATCCAATTGCGTAATTCACATCATCCGTTCTAATCCATTCACCATGAGAATAAATATTTAGCGAGGAATTTTCAACTTTTCCATCTCTTCCATAGACCTCAACCATATAATCTGCTCCAATTGGGTAATCGGGAAGAGAGAAACCAGTAGATTTATTATTATCCGAGTTGATATATATCCTTATTGTGTCCTCTCCATAAACTTTTCTAACCGGCACTGGACCAATATACCTGTGCACTTTTTTGCCTGCATAAGGCTCAGGAAAATTGGAAGGGATGGTGGTATTAAGCCACATATCATTACCATAAGGATAATCTGCAATTCCATCCTTATCTACATCTGGTAATTTAGTTCCATTGACCATTACATAACTCTCGTTATCGGGAATTCCATCATTGTTAAAATCATAAGGCAAAGGATCAAATCTATCTGGAACTGTATCCCTATCACTATCAGGGAGAACAAATTTTCTCACCACCGGGCAATCATCCCCCCCTAACATTTTTCCGTTAACATTGATGTAGAATAGAAGAGAATTTTGAACTACTGCAGAATATTCAACAATATCAATATTCTCATCTCCAATTACAGGAGCACCAATGGGATTGATAACATCACCAATATTATCATTTTTCTTTATTTTCCAGTCTTCAAAAGAGCCATCAATATGAACATCCTGAGGAATTTCACCGATATAAGATGCCTCTTTAATCTGATTATCAATAGAATACAGAATATTTGAACCTATACCCGCAATATAGAGCATTGCAGTTTTTCCAGTGAGATAAGATTTATTAAATTCAATTGCAAGGAATAAAGTAGAATTTTTGATTTTCAAATTCAAATTCTCAAATATTATTTTTCCGTTCTTTATTTTATAGTTATTGGAAATTAAGTTATCATTGTAATCAAAAATCCCGTTACCATTATCTTCATAAAGAGAAAAATTACTGACTTCAAGAGGATTTGATGTTCCATAATATCCAAAACTCATATTATTTATCTCAACTTTAAAATAACTTCGTGTTTCAATTTTCAGAATTTCACTTATCTCATTTAATTTTATTATATTCTCTCCATTTTTTTCAACCATAATAAAATCTTTCTTTCCGTAATATGGGCAGGATGAGAAATCATATCTTCCATGATAATCTGTACTTATTGCGATTGCCCTGAATTTTTTGTAGTTTATTGGAATAAAGCCTTCAATTTCATTTTTTCTCATTTCCGCTGGTATTGAGCCAACCAATTTGAATCCACCAAAATTGTTTTTGTCTGTGGAATTGAAGAAATATAGATTTCTCCCCCTAATACTGCTATTCCATCCATATATTTCAACCATGTATTCTGCTCCGATATTTCCAACAGAATACCCAGTTAATGATAAATTATCCACATCAAGAAAAATATAAATCCCGCTTGAATTTTTAAACAACGAACTCAATGTCCTGATATAGAAGAATATCCCATTTCGGGAGGGATGAAATTTCATAATAAGAATATCAATATTTCCAGTTCCTCTTGTATCCTTACTTAAATCTATGTAGGGAATCTCGCTCTTCCATTCTCCAAATTTTCCATCAACTCTGAATTCATAATGCTTCTCAAACATGTATGTTGCAAATAGAGGCGCATATAGCACAAGCAGGATAATCAATAGAGTTATTAAAAACCTTCCTGGAGGATTCTTTTTAACTCCATACCTGAACCTCCCATTTGTTCCATTTACAAGACCACTTCCATTTATTATCCCATTCTTAAATCCATTTTTAAAACCATTAATAGTATTTCTCCCATTTTGAAATCCAAGCCCATTTATCAAGCCATATCCATTGCCATTACCTCTATAATGATACACTTTCCCTTTTATTTTCTCCTCAAGCTCTCTTGGAGGCAATTCATTTCTCTTATTATATAATTCCAGTGCTCTTCTATAGGACTTCATTGCCTCTTTAATTCTATTCATCTTTTCAAGTAATTCTCCCCTTATCTGCCATATAACTGGAGAGTTGGGATACATCTTTGATAATTTTTGATACTCATCATAGGTTCTCTTCACATCCCCCTGTGATACTGTCTCTCCCCACCTTTTTAGAAAATCCCCACCTATTCCCTTTTTCCCATTTTTATCAATTAAAAATTTTTTCAACTTTCTTGCTTCTGAGATGCTTATATCCCCGATCGCTGCTACTTCGTAATCTTCAGATTTAATAATATCCTCTAAATCCTTAAAATATTTACATAGGGTATTTATCTTCTCCGATGAAAGTCCATAATCATGGAGATAACCGCGAAGCACAAAGGAAATAATTGCAAAGCATCTATTTATAGATTATACAAAAAAATGGGAAAAAACTTTAAATATTTGGGATTATTCCATTTTTACATCTTTGAGTTCCAGTTTTTTCACAACCATTTCTCCCTTCTCATTCTTCAGAAATACCAGATAGTCAGAACCCTTCACTCCAAGTTCCTTTGCAATTTTCTTTTTTAATGTTATTCTGTATTGCCCATTCTTTGTCTCAGATACTTTCACCACTTCCCACAGGCTGTAATCTTTTTTATTTTTAATCTTTTTTTCTACCATAAGTGGTCATATACCCAACTTATATATATTTTTTGCTTTTTTGCCTCATATTATACAAAAAATTTTAAGTGAGTATGAAATATTGGATTTATGGAACTTATATGTCCAAACTGTGGTAAGGAAACAGAGCATAAAATCCTATCTTCAAGAGTAATGGAAAATGGCATTGAATATATCTTACAATGTCCTAATTGTGGATATACCTACAAGAAGTATATTGAGAATGAGAAAATGAAAGATTTAAAAGTTGTTTGGAGCTGGAGAGGTAACTCAGAGATTAAAAGAGTTTCAATGTTTGAAAATGATATTATAAATGTTGGAGATGAAATAAAGATTGCAGGAATAAATTCAAAGATAACAGCAATAGATTCAGGGGGTAAAAGAGTAAACAAAGCAAGGGCAGGGGATATTGATATCATCTGGGCTAAGAGATTTGATAAGGTTGTAGTTAAAATATCGGTAAATAGAGGAAATAAAACCCTTTCCTCAGAAATTATAGTGCATCCAGATGAGGATTTTTATATTGGAGATATAATAGATATAAAAAATATGAAATGTGTTATTCATAAGATTAAAATCCATGATAGATTTATAACACGAGGGAGTGCAAGAGCAAAAGATATCATAAGGGTCTATGCAAAGGAAATAAAGAAGAGATAAACCTATGGCATTTGAAAAATGCCAGTAGCCCCTTATAATTGATATTTGAGCAATGGTATTTTCATTTTGGGTGATATACCGTTTATCCAGAAAAAATCTGTAGAAAAAATAATGAAATATTATTTCCCCAAGATTATACCATTTTTTGAATAACAATTAAGGGAAAAAATGAATCACATAACTTTTTTCAATATCAATATAACTGAAAATTTAAATTTAACCGATTTCCCAGAGAAAAGTGGGGGCACTGG
>CAZVSZ010000124.1:0-3867 GCA_964630095.1 uncultured Thermoplasmata archaeon
TGTATCTGAATACTCGCTTAGAAAATGGTTAAAAGTGCTCGGTATTGATATAAAGGGTGATAGGAATAGAGATGAACGAGGTGATAAAAATGGATGATGAAAAGGATGTTGAAGAATTGAAAGAAATGATGAACACATTGAAAGATACCGTGCCTGCGATAATTAAGGGGATTGTAGATGCTCTTTATTCAGGGCAGAACGCGGAAGAATTTGGAAAGCAGGTGGCAAATTTCTACAAGAGCATGGTGGATGCTGGAATGGATAAGAAGGATGCATACGAATTAACAAAGGAGTTCATGGAGAGCAGGGATATAACGGGTGTAGTAAAGAAAATCATCTCTCAGGGTAACTGGGGAGATTGGAAAAATAGTGGGATGAATGCGGAGGAAATTGCAGAAGAAGTAAATAAAAAAGTAAACGAGGAGATGAAAAAAGAGGAAGGGAAAGAATGAGGAATCCAATACTCTATTTAATCGCACACACCCCTATCCTTATTTTATCTCTTATCTTTTCTTATTTGAGTTACAGGAGGAAAGCAAAAAAATATGTGAGAATTTTCAAAAGAACACTTATAAAGAATGGAATACCAAGAAATGTTGCATCAAAATTATCTTCCGAAATAAAAATTCTTGGAATTGGTGAGATTCTCAAATATCAAAACTTCAGAAGGTGGGGATAAAAAATTAAATAATTGAAAGAAATAGGGAAAAGAGGGCTCGTGGTCTAGATGGTTATGACGTCCGCCTCACACGCGGGAGATCCCCGGTTCAAGTCCGGGCGAGCCCACTTTATGAGAAGATTTTTATCATAGTGTGTACAATTCTTATCTTTCACAGAAGAAAAACACCGTAATATTTTTGATGGATATTTTCATTCCCCCTTAAAGCAGTTCATGGAGGATGAAAAAATTGAAAGATGTAAAGATAAAGAGTAAAAGAAGAGGAAGAGTGAGAGTAATAGAAGAGAGGTGCAAAGGATGCTGGTACTGTGTAAATTACTGTCCAACTAAAGTCTTAGTTATATCAAAGAGAATGAATGAGAAGGGGTATCACCCACCGGAATTAGTGGAAGAAGAACCAAATAAAATTTGCATTGCCTGTCATCTATGTGAATTGTACTGTCCAGATTTTGCAATAGTTGTGGAGGAATTAAAATGAAAGATTATCAATTTTGGAGTGGAGATATAGCATGTGCAGAAGGTGCCATTGCTGCTGGATGCAGATTCTATGCGGGATATCCAATCACGCCAAGCAGTGAAATTGCCGAGAGAATGTCCCTTCGTCTTCCGCAGGTGGGTGGGAAATTCATTGAAATGGAAGATGAAATTGGATCAATAGCAGCAATAATCGGTGCATCATGGAATGGTGAGAGGGCTATGACAGCAACATCAGGTCCGGGGGTCTCTTTAATGAATGAAAATATAGGACTTGCAGCAATGATGGAAGTGCCAATTGTGGTTGTAAATGCGATGCGCGGTGCACCGTCCACAGGATTACCGACCTTAATGGCACAGGGAGATTTGATGCAGGCAAGATATGGTTCTCATGGAAGTTATGAAATCATATCACTTTATCCCAGCAGTATTCAGGAGACATTTGATTTGATGATTGATGCTTTCAACCTTGCGGAAAAATACAGGGTGCCTGTTATTTATCTTATTGACGCACTCCTCGCCCACATGTATGAGGGTGTCAAGATTCCTCCTCAGGAGGAGATTGAGAAAAAGATTGTTAGAAGAAAAAGACCAGAGAAAAAGGAGGGTTTTCTTTTATATAAGGGGGATGATGATTTAATTCCCCCAATGCCAGTAATAGGTGAGGGTTACAGGATTCATGCAACTGGTTTAACCCATGATGAGCGTGGTTATCCTGCTTTAACCCCGATGGCACAGGAGAAATTGATCAGGAGATTAAATGATAAAATTAGAATGCACGAAAGGGAAATATGGAAAGTTGAAGAGTACAGATGCGATGATGCAGATATTATAATTGTATCCTTTGGAAGTGAATCTCGGGCGGTAAGAACAGCAGTGGATATGGCAAGAAGGGAAGGAATAAAGGCGGGCATGCTCAGATTGATAACAATATGGCCATTCCCCCATGGATTCATTGAAAAATACAATGTGGAGTATATTGTGGCAGAGGTAAATTATGGGCAAATATACCATAAAGTGAGAGAATATTCATCAAATGTGCATCTTCTTCCAAAGATGGGTGGTGAGATTCATACTCCTGATGAGATATTGAGAAAAATAAGGGAGGTGAGAAATTGAACCTTGAAGAGATAAGAAAAGAAGAGGAGAAATTGCTGAGAACAGAAAGGTTACCCCATGTATGGTGTCCTGGCTGTGGTATTGGAATAGTCCTCAATGCTTTCTTAAGGGCAGTTATGAGAACCAATATTGATATTAATAAACTTGTTGTTGTTTCGGGGATAGGTTGCACAGGGAGAACTGCTGGCTATGTAAATGTTGATTCATTTCACACTACACACGGTCGTGCAATACCATTTGCTGTGGGTATAAAATTCTCAAGACCAGAGCTAAATGTTGTTGTGTTCAGTGGAGACGGAGACTTATTTGCAATAGGAGGAAATCATTTTGTAAATGCTGCAAGGAGAAATCATGATATTCTTGTGATTGCTGTGAACAATTTCACTTATGGTATGACTGGAGGGCAGCATGGTCCAACAACGCCTACAGGTGCCTATACAACTACCACACCTTATGGAAACCCGGATAGACCATTTAACATACCGTATCTTGCAATATCTCTCGGAGCTCCCTATGTTGCAAGATGGACAACATACCATGTAACACAGCTCCAGAACTCAATTTACACAGCTCTCAACAGAAAAGGATTCAGAGTTGTGGAGATAATCTCCCAGTGTCCTACAGTTTATGGTAGAAGAAATGATATGAAAACCCCGCTTTCAATGATGGAATATCTCCAGAAAAATTCAAAGATAAATAATAATGCCACCTATGAGGAAATGGAGATAAAGTACAATGGAAAAATTGTTGTGGGAGTATTTCGTGATGTGAAGGACATACCCACCTATGAGGAAAGATATGAAGAGGTTATAAGGAGGGCTCAAAAATGAGAATAGAAATCAAATTTGGAGGTCTTGGAGGGCAGGGTATTATCACAATGGGTTACATATTTGCAAGGGCAGCAGCCATATACGATAGAAAAGAGGCTGTTTTCACGCAGGATTACAGCGCTGAGGCGAGAGGTGGTGCATCAACGAGTGAAGTTATAATTGGTGATGAGAAAATTCATTATCCCCATGTCACAAATGCGGATTATTTAGTTTTGATGAGTCAGAGTGCCTACCGGGATTATATACACAAATTGAAAAAGAATGGTGTGCTTGTAATAGACAGCAACCTTGTAAAATTGGAAAAAGGAGAATATGAAATTTATGGTATTCCTGCCACAAAATTTGCAGAAGATATTGGAAATACAATTGTTGCAAATATAGTAATGCTTGGGTTCTTTACGAAGATTTCTAAAATAATATCAAAAGAATCTGTTCTACAATCTGTGAAAGATAGAGTTCCTCCCAAATTCTGGGAAATGAACGAGAAAGCCTTTATGAGAGGATACGAATTTGAAGAAAAAACTTAAATACTTTTATTTCATGCATTTATTATGGGTGCAGGAAGAAATATATGGGAAATAGGAGTTGTGGTGATACTGCTTACCTCGCTTGTTAGTGGTGCATTTTTCACGCAGAGCATGGGCAGTAATAGAAGTATTTCATATGAAACCCTTTCTAATTCAAATTTCACACAGATTGGGAGTGTTGAATGGAGCAATGGCACATCTTCAAATCCAGTAATTTCAATTGTGGGAAGCATGGGAT
>CAZVSZ010000125.1:0-3822 GCA_964630095.1 uncultured Thermoplasmata archaeon
AAAGCGACGTCTGTTGCACATTGCCGTTTCTCCTGCGCACCGCCTCGATGATGGTACGGGGATCGATGCGCTCATGGACATGGAGGGAGACGGTCTGGATGTCAAACGAGGTGTGTTCTGCTTTTCCTGCCCAGTTCAGGTACGGAGCCTGACGCTCCTTCAGTTCCTCAAGCGCTGCCTTCGTCTCTTCGATGGTTTCAGCCGCGAGTGCGTCATCGATGATCCTCTCGATCTGGCTGCGCTGCGAATCGAACTGGAGCGATGGGTCGATGTGCGGGTCGTAGGCGTACGTCTTCTTCCCCGCGTCTCGGTCGGTCTCAGGGGTTACCAGACCAACAGGCGGGTTGTTGGCGCGGCTGGCGTCCTTGTGGTCGTACTGGTCGATCTGTTTCTTTTCGGGTTTTCTGGTGCGTCTGGGCATTTGGGGGTCAGCTCCGTTGGTGTGAGGGGGTTGTTGTGTTTTTAGGGGGCGTGAATGTGAATGCCGTTTCGCGGACATACTATGTCCAGAGCGAAGTATGTCCGCTGTTATGCGCACCCGTAGGGGTCGGAGTTTTGCTTCGCAAAGCGGAGAGTCCGCTCGCAGGAAATCAGTTCGTAACAGTCGCATCATCCATTTATAGTGCCTTCTGGTTGTTCTTCTTGGATCAAAGACAAAAAGCGATCATCGTTTCTTAAAATTGTTAAATCTTCCTCGTTCTTAGTTTCTTCTGCGAACCTACTATTAATTTCTATAGCTTTACTCAAACATTCTAAAGCATTATCTGAATTGCCTATTTTCGCCTCAAAGCAGGCTTTCTGATACCATCCCAGACCATTGTTTTGATCAACTTCGAGAATTTTATCGCAACACTCTATTGCCTCTTTATGTCGATCCAACTTAGAAAGTGTAAATCCCCTTAAAGCCCAAGCATGAATGTTATGCGGTTCTTTTCTCAGAACAACATCAAGGCAATTTAAGACTCCATTGTAATCTTCTCTATTTAGCAGAACCTCTCCTTTACCTAATAAAGCGGGTACAAAATCCTGGTTTATTTTTAATGCTTCGTCAAAATAATTCAGCGCCTCATCAAGTATACCAAGATACGTAAGGGATAAACCTCCAAGATTCAATACCTCATGACTTTCTGGATTGAATTTTAATGATCTATCGAAACATTCAATAGCTTCATTGTATCTCCTAAGATTAAACAACGCCCTTCCCTTATTATCCCATATACTCCAATCTTCCCGATTTATGTTCCTGGCTTTTTCTAAACATTCTAAAGCCTCTTCATTCCTTCCCAGATTGATTAGAAGTATTCCTTTTAGCTTTAAAGCCTCTGACCAGTTGGAGCGTAATTCCAATGCTTTATTTACGTACTCTAAAGCTCCATCATATTTTTTCAGATTATTAAAAAATATGTTTGCTTTATTAGCCCAAGGAAGCTCAAATGAAGGGTTTATTTCTATCGCGTTATCAAAGCATTCGATAGCTTCCGATAGCTGTCCATGCTTTAAAAATTCCGTACCTTTGGTATTCCATGAGATTTCGTCCTCAAGAAGAATTTTGTATCCTAAAGAGTCTAACTTATCCATTAACGCATTCAATCGGTTTTGGAATTTCTCTTTATCTTCTTCTTTCCTAAATTTGATTTGGGTTACAAAGCCTTCTTTCATCCATTCAACATTAACCCGCAATCTAACCGAATTTGGAGCCCCAAGATAAAACTCTTTTGTTGTTTCAGGAGATATTTCTAAAACTGTATGTTCTCCTGGAGGTAAATTTACTCTTGCCCCAATAATGAATTTTTGACCAGTTTTTCCATCAATCCTTTCTCTCTTATCAAATCCCGTGTGAATGTGATACTCTTGAAAATCTTTAAGAAATGTGCCTTCCACAACTTTATGGTGTAAATTCATAATTGGGTCTTCTGAAAACCCTATAAAAAACTCTTTAGCATCTTTAACACCTTTAAACGCACAGAAATATTTTAAATACAAAACGTCAAACTGATCCCCATTAAAGTGGATTCTTTCACTTTTTTCCGACATTATACCATCTTTTTTAAGTTGTTCTATATAATCCATTGTAATTGATTTTTTGATGTAGATATCCTTAAGCTGTACCGTATCAATCTCATCAAGCAACATGTATTCAGCAAGCCATTCTTTAGATACATTTGGGAACTCAAGCAAAGATATTAGGACTTTTAGCTGATCTATCCAATATCGCCTTATCTTGTTGGCTACTTCATAATGTCCTTCTACCCTCAGTCTTTCGATTTCGTTCAGAACATCGTCTAATGCTTCAGGGGACAATCCTATCTGAGGATTTCTCCCTTCTTTCCATCTACGATACATATGGTGAGCTATCAAGTTTATTTCATAAGGAGTGCCATTTGTTATTCGGTGTATTTCCCCAATACATGCCCGATCAAAAGCTTCCTTTTCTTCTTCATTGAGTGGTTTAAGTAAGCATTCTTCAGTCTCTTTGATCTCCTTAAAATTCTCAACGTTCACTCTTTTAAAAAATCTTGGTATTGGAGAGAAGACATCGTTTATAGCGGGAAACATCTTTTCGGTTCCAGAAAAAACTAAAATATAACCCTCAATTTCCGCAAAAGCATTCCTTATTTTCTGTAACACGACCTCATTTTGCGCCAATAAATCACATTCGTCAAAAAGTAGGACAATAGTTTTTATATTTTCCTTTTTCGCCTCGTTATACATTTCTTTTAAATCGTGAAGCATAACGTGTTGAGGAATTCCCGCAACATTTTGATCTTTTTTTAGTCCTATATAGGCAGTTCCGAAAAGAAAAGGTATCTCAGCTTTTATATCCAATCTGTCAATAACGTTCCTAAATGCCTTGTAAATTTCTCCGCTAAATCCCCCATACAACCCCTTTTCTGCTTCTTTTGTGAGTATCCCGTCAAACACTTCTTTAAAGAATAATACATCATTTTTGACTGTCTCTATATTTAATGGAATTTTTACTGCGAGTAAGCCTAAATTGTTTGCGTTGTGTTCAATTATATTAAGTAAGCTTGTCTTTCCTGCAGATCTTGGACCTATAAGAGCCATGTGGAAATATTTGGGTTTCTCGCTTCTGGAGAGTTCCAAATAGTATTCTATTTCTTTGAGCTCCTCATGCCTTCCAGCGAAAAGTTCTGGATCTCTAATGGGATTAATGAAGTCATAGGGATTGTGTTGATATTTTTCTTCCATATTCTTTCATCTCCTTATTTTTTAACATAATATAACAAATTTTCTGCGAGCGAATTGCATATAACTTCGATATATCTGCATTATTGTCTATATCATCCCTGTTTTGCATTATATCCACATTGCGCATATCCTCCCACATTTGGAGTGTATCCACAGTATCGCGCATACACACCCCTTTGAACGAACCACCGCTCCCCATGTTTTTCCTTCCTCTCATCCTTTTACACCTTTTCTTTCCCAAACAAACTACATCTAATGGAGGCTTTCCATCCTCCCTACACCCTTATTACTCACACAAGTATATATTTCTACCGTCCCCCACATTCCCCTCCACCTCCTCCAGAACCCCCGCCAATTCCTGCGGACTCGGCAACTGACCGCTGAACCCATCGGGCAGTCTGGACGTGAGCCTGTATTCGGATACACCAATCGGTTTGCTCATATCCCTCAGGGAATATTCAGCAACAAGCCCACTCTTGCTCTTGCACAGGATGATCCCAACAGAAGGCTGGTCATCAGGGTGCCGCACCATCTCGTCCAGCGCAGAGAGATAGAAATTCATCTTTCCTGCATATTCGGGCATGAAATCGGTCATCTTTAGATCAATTGCAA
>CAZVSZ010000126.1:0-3807 GCA_964630095.1 uncultured Thermoplasmata archaeon
ACATCAATAGTATTGTGTCTTGGAATAAATAGATTTCCACAAGACTCGGGGGCTGAAAATTTTATTTGAGTTCTTTCCATTTGAAGATTAATGTCGCAAGAATCGCAGATATCAGAAGATAGGCAAGCATTATTGCAATACCCTCATAGATGTATGGATTGTAGGTTGTGATCGTTATTCCTCTCCCTGCATGCAGTACCTTTGAATGCGGGTAATCACCTATATAATCCCCAGAGAAAACCAGTGTGATGATATTTGCAGCGTATGTTATTGAGAACCAGGGCTCTATGTTTGCAATTTGTGATACGCCGTCAATTATGTTGAACACAAAGAAGTAGAGAATTGCAACGATAGTCAATGCAACCGCACCATTCTTGAAGAATGTGGAGAATAAATAGGTGAATGCAAGTAGACTAAGAAGGAATACGAAGGAGTAGAGTACAGAATAATAGTATTCCACTGGAATCTGCTGATGGAAGTAATAGGTATAAACTGCCCCGGAGAAAAAGTATAGTAATAGAATTATCGTGCTGGCAAGGAAGGAGGCAATGTACTTGCCCCAGAAAACAACATACCTCTTTATTGGATTCGGAAGCAGAAAATAGCCAGTCTTATTCTGATACTCTGCAGCTATGGCATCTCCTCCGAAAAACAGAGCGGTGAGAACAACGAGCGTGGATGCAAAGGATGCAAAATCACTGGCCGTCCCTTTTAATGTGTCCTCTGATGGATTTCCATAGTATGCATGCACGAAAACGATGAGGGCAATAACAAGAGCGGTGATTAAAAGGAGTATGTAAAGCCTCTTCGCTCGCAAATAATTCTTGAACTGGTACTTTGCCATCACAAGCATCTGTGAGAAATCATTCATTTTTATCACCTCCTATCAATTGAATATATGCCTTTTCAAGAGCCATACCTGATGGCTTGTACTCCAGAACCTTTACTCCCATGGAGAGAAGAGAAGAAAGTAACTTGTACTGCATCTCCTGACCATCTTCAAAATCAATTTTCATCTTATTCTCCTCTATTTTTTCTACTGCTCTTACACCCTCTATTTCCATCACTTTTCTCTCGTCAATTTCATTCATTGCAGTTACCAGGACCGCCGTGCCCCTGAACCTCTCATTAAGATTGGATATGCTATCATATAGCAAGAGTTTGCCACGGTTAATCATCGCCACTTCATCACATACCTCTGTAACCTCAGGAAGAAGATGCGAGGACATTAAAATCAACCTTTTTTCCTTCTTAAGACCCCTTATCACTTCCCGTATCTCAGCCATGCCCTTGGGGTCCATGCCCGTGGTTGGCTCGTCAAGTATTAAAATTGAGGGATTGGTCACGAGAGTGGCCGCTATTGCTATTCTCTGTTTCATTCCCTTTGAGAATTTTCCAACCTTCTTATTTCTCCACTCGTACATTCCCACTTCTTCAAGAGCGTTCCTGATATCACATCTTTCAGTTCCTCTTATTTCGCACAGCATCTTCAAAAGTTCTATTGGAGTGAGATATGGGTAGAAATCGGGAGTTTCAATAAGAGTGCCCACATCTTTCAATGCCTTTTTTAGCTCTTTGCGAACATTGTAACCGTTTATTATTGCCTCTCCTGAAGTCGGGTTGAGAAGATTCGTGAATAATTTCAGAGTTGTTGTCTTCCCCGCACCGTTAGGACCGAGATATCCAACGCATTTAGAGCCTTCAAATTTTATGTTTAAATTATTCAACGCCACAAAATTTCCGTATTTTTTTGTCAGATTTATCGCTTCCATGTACATATTATCTTCTCCTCCTTTCTCTTAGTGCTATCACAGTTCCTGCAATTATCAGTATTATCCCCAGAAGACACACTCCTCCACCCGCAAGCAGTTTTTCTCCCATAGAATTGATATCTTTCTCACTCTGAAATGTTATCGTGACACGAGCTGTGGAATTACTGAGATTTGTTATTTTTAGAGTGTAATTTCCATTTAAATTTGCAAATTCTCTTGTAATTTGGTCCGACACATTATCTTCCCCAACAACGCCACTTGAATTTATCAGCTTATAATGCACCTGCTTTGATGTTTGAATAATTAATGTGTAATTTCCCTTTTTGAGTTCGTAACTCTTTTCAAAATTTTGTCCGGAGGCAATGTTCACAGTTTTTACATTCATTCCTGCAATTACCACTGAGTAGAGGGCTATTGCCGCAAGCACTAAAAACACACCCACTATCAGAATCACTACGCTTTTATTCATTTTCACGCCTCCCTTTTGTCAACAGCCATAATATTGGAACTACAATAACAATAATGATAAGAGATATTAATAAATATGGGTTTAGGGGGATATTATAAATGGAATAAAGAACTATTGAAATATAAGAGTAGATAAGAAGAATTCCCACAAGGTCCATGGCAATTATGGATACTTTAAGAATTGCATTTCTCTTGAATCTCATTCTTCCAGGATGCATGTAAATTGGATACTTTCTTCCGAGATAAATGTAAATGTAGGAGAGAAAAGGATAGATAAGGGAAAGAAGGGAGAAATATACCATAAAATCCCATTTGTTTTCCCAGCCATCGGGTTTTCCAGCAACGTTGAAATGCACAGCAATTGTGGATGGGAGATATGAATACGAGAATATTTCAATTAAAATCAGAATTATGTAAATCAATGCCGGTGAAATTATCAGAGCTTTTCCCACTGTTATTTCCTCAATTTTCTCCTCACTTTTTCCAATTTTCGCACCTTTCACCTCAAGTAGATTTGACGAGTATTTTATTCCCACAGGTATAATTCCAATAAGGGGGACTACAAAAAGAATCAGAAAATAAATGATGAAATCGGTAAATAGGAAGGGGATGAGAAGAAGGGAATGGATAAGCATCAGTTTCCCTATGAATTTATTTGATTTTTTCCACACCTCTTTATCCGCAAATGTGTAGCCTATTCTGAATCCAAAATATGGATTTGGACCGATTTTTGGAGCAAGCAAATATTGAATCAATGCGAGAATGATGTATATGAATTCAATCAACAAAATTAGCCAGTTAATCATGATGTATCACCTCCCAATATTTTTTTTGCATATTTTTCTAATTCTCCATAATCTCGGATTAATTCCTCCAGCAATTTTTTCCCTTGCATCGTCAAACGATAATATTTTCTGGGAACTCCAAGAGATGGTTCTGTCCAGAAAGATTCTAAAATCCTCTTCTTTGTGAAATATCGCAATATTGGATATACTGTTGCATCTTTCAATGATATTTTCCCATCTGTCAATTTTTCAATATGTTTTACAATTTCATATCCATAGCTCTTTCCAAGTTCCTCTATCGTTTTAAGAATAAAGATGGCATATATGCCGGAGCGCATTTCCCTGTTTATCTTCTCTCTCAATTTCTCCATTTGAATCATCCTATCAGGGATACATATATAACACCGCTATGTATCTCTCATATAAAAATTTTGCGAAAAACATTGCTTTGTCGCATAAATAGATAGTAGGAGAGAAAAGGCACAGTTCGAACCAGTATGAATGATAGAGAGTGTACCTAAAGAGAGTGAAAAATATTGAAAGAAAATCATTTAGAGAAGAAGGTTTCATCCAAGAAAGGTAATTTGCGAGAGGAGAGTTTCTCACCGAACAATCTTTTGATGGCTGAGAATATAGATTCCACCAGCCATCTTTTTGTATATCCTGATTTCTTAGGCCAATCTTTATCTCTCTGTTCAATCACCGCCTTTCTTCGGGCAGGAGAGGGGCGAGAAAGAGTGGTTGAATTCTTGCGGATTTTGAAAAGTGCTCTATGCCCTTCA
>CAZVSZ010000127.1:0-3741 GCA_964630095.1 uncultured Thermoplasmata archaeon
GGGAGGATGTCAATTAAATTTCAGTG
Source organism: uncultured Thermoplasmata archaeon (assembly GCA_964630095.1). GTDB lineage: Archaea > Thermoplasmatota > Thermoplasmata > Thermoplasmatales > Aciduliprofundaceae > CAZVSZ01. Next base: position 27 of record CAZVSZ010000127.1, read on the forward strand.
AAATATTCTGTAAATTCTCTTTGCCTTCTTATCCCCTATTCCCTCCACTTTTTTCAATTCAACTATGCTTGCCCTTGCAATTCTTTCAATATTTCCAAATTTTTTTAAAAGGTTCCTTGCAATCTTATCTCCTATGAACGGAAGCGATGAAAGTGCGTATATTTTCCATTCATCATCACTCATATCTCTCTTTGGCTGAACTCTTGACCAGAGCATTTTTATCTCCCCTTCATTTTTCTTCTCTCTCTCCCTATTTATCAGTATTCTCAAAAATTCCTTCAATGCAGATTCATCTTCAGCATGGAAAATTGGTATTCCGTAGTTGAACTCAATCTCCATAAATGCCCCCATTATATTGCTCCATTTCAATCCCGATTCTATCAGTTTCGGAGTTAACAATCCACAGAGTAATAAAGCACGACGCATAATTTTCACATTCATAATTTCATCCACAAGCATCCTCCTCAGTTGCTCCCAGAGACGATTGTTCTTCATGCTCTCTATAAAATCATCCACACTTTTTCTCTCAACAATAATTCCCTCTTCTCCCATGACTATCAGTATATCACCAACGGGAAGATTCGTTATCTCGGTGTAATTGCTGACCTCCACAACATACTTCAGAATCTTCCTCTCGCGGTAATCCAGATAAACCTTCATCTCTGGCATATCTCAATATATGCTCCTATAATTTAAAGTTTCTTTCCCCAAAAAATTAATTATCCGTATAAATATTCCCTATTATGAAAGAAATTGAAAAGAGTATGAGAGGAAAATATGGAGAATACATGAGACAATATTGGTATATATCCATAGTGGGAGTATTGTTGTTCGCAATGGGCATTGGAGGGATTATATATTCATTTTTGGATTTAGAGACCTCAGTGGAATTTATTGCAGGGATTTTATTTAGTGTAGGGTTGTCATTTACGGTTATTGGCATTTCTGGATATCTTTATGAAAAGAAAAATTACGGTATAAAGAAAATTAAAACTGAAAGGGGCTTTGCGTCATTGATTTTAGGATTTATTGCGTTTTTCACATTTCCCTTTTTCTTTCTTTCCCTCACTCTTGGTGCGGTTGCAATCTATCTTGGTAGAATAGCAATGAGGCACGGGGATAATACCTATGGGAGGGATGGTTTTTACATAGGAATTATTGCAGTTGCACTTGAATTAATTATATTTTCTCTCATCCTGATATCAGGAGTTATTTCTATTTCCCTATTTCCCCTGCTTTTTTTACTGCAAATCTAGTTCCTATTGGGCCGATTATCTCAAACACCACCGTTGTGGCTGCAATCATTGTAATTGCAATAGTACCAAGTTGCATGGCTATCGCGCCATATTGGACTAAATCAGACTTAACAAGTAATGCAAGACCAATTGCAAATAATAAATCTCACGCGTAGTAATACTCTCCCCTCCTTTTCTGCTCCCGGTCATTATAACTCCCCAGTTTGTTTATTCTCGGTCTCTTTGTATCTCCATCCCTTCTAAATGTTATTTTCACATTCTTCAAGAAGAGATTCATTCCTTCCCGCATGGAGAATGGCCCCTTTCCAAATCCCTGTTTTCCAGGCTCGCCGCTGAAAACCATTATGCTATCCGCAATTATGTCTATGAAGTAAACATCATGATCAACAATTAACGCACTTTTTCCAGTATTTTCCATTACTCTGCGAATCACCTTCGCTGCAATCATCCTCTGATTTGAATCAAGATATGCAGATGGCTCATCAAGAAGATAAAGGTCAGCATCCCTGCCAAGGGCTATGGCTATTGCCAATCTCTGCATCTCTCCTCCCGATAAATCCCCGATATTTTTGTTCATCATGTGCTGTATATTTAGAGGATGAAAGACCTCAGATTTGAAAAAATTATTATTTACTCTATCTTTTAAAATGGAATAAATCAGTTCTTCCACTGTTCCATTATAATCTATCTTTATGTATTGGGGTTTATAACTCACAGTTACAGAATTTTCTAAATTACCCCTGTCGGATCCTATAACCCCCGCAAGAATTTTTACAAATGTTGTCTTACCGGTGGCATTTGCTCCAACAATTCCAATTACCTCTCCAATCTTTATCTCCCCGCCCTCAACCTCAAGTTTGAAATTTTCATATTTTTTCTCAATATAATTCCATGATGTCAGGACTGGCAACTCCATGTTTCTGCGAGGAGGATGCTCTATAAACTCAATTTTCCAGTCACGAAATCTTATATTCTCATCCCTCAGATATCCCTCAAGATATGAATTTATTGCATTTCTTGTTTGCCCAACCTGAGATACTATTCCATAGGCTCCCTCGCTCCCATAGAGAATATGGATAACATCTGCTATGAAATCCATTATTGCCAGGTCATGCTCCACAACAAATACATTTTTCTTCTTTGATAATTCTCTTATTATCTTTGCAATTCTCAATCTCTGATATATGTCAAGATATGATGATGGCTCATCAAAAAAATAAATATCTCCATCCTTCAAAAGTGATGATGCAATGGCAACGCTTTGCAACTCTCCACCACTCAACTTATCAATATCCCTGTCCAGTGTGTTTTCAATTTCAAGGATAGATGCTATTTCATCCAAATTTCCATTTTTATCAACTTTTTTTAGTAATTCTCCCACCTTCCCACCATATACTCTCGGAATCTTATCCACATACTGGGGCTTTACAACGGGAATTATATCCCCATCTCTTAATCTCGTAAAATAATATCCAAGTTCTGTGTTGGAGAAGTGCTCAATTACTTCATCCCAAGATATCTTCTCATTATAATTTCCAAAATTTGGAATGATTTTCCCTGATAGAATATTTATTGAGGTTGTCTTTCCAACTCCATTTGGTCCAAGAATTCCAACAACTTTACCTTTGTGAATCCTTGGAATCCTGTACAGACGAAAACCATTCTCGCTGTATTGATGCACTATTTCCTCTTTCATTTCCTCCGGAAGACCTATTATTTTAATTGCCTCAAATGGACATTTATGAACACAAATTCCACACCCTTCGCATAATTCCTCAATTATCCTTGGATATCCTTTTTCCGTAATTACAACTGTATCTATACCCATTCTTACAGGTGGGCAATAGTTACGGCATTCATAATTACACTTTTTAAATTGACATCTGTCTTGCAATACGACGGCTATATGCATAAAATCACCTCAAGTAGCTCTCATCCATATATCATCAGGTAATTCACTATAAATATCTCCCAATTCCTCTTTCACTTCTTTCTCTTCTTTTTTGCTGTTTGCGACTTCGTATATCCTCTCTCTATTCAATATCCAGTAATGAATTCTCCATTCCCTTCCATCCCAGAGAGTGGTTTCTTCACGCTCAGTCATAAGCAATCCAAGGTCCTCAAGCATATAGAATGTGTCTCTGTCCTCAGGTTCAAGCATATTGTCTATTGTTCTATCTTCAAATCCAAAAAAGTTGAGAATGTGCTCTGCAGTCATCTTTGCCTCATCAAAACTCAACCTCCTCCTTGGTCTGCTTAATCCATTCTGGATTGCCCTGGCAAGGATGTCTACGGTTATAACGAGATTGCTTCCATCATTGATACCATCCGTCACCTTCAAATCACTCCTTTCTAACATGATATTTACTTCATCCACCTATTTAAACATTTTGTTCATCCTTCCATATTCCATAGGGAGGAGAGGATATTAACCACAATATTAAATTTTTCTCTACCTC
>CAZVSZ010000128.1:0-3722 GCA_964630095.1 uncultured Thermoplasmata archaeon
TTATATCTCTACAGGATGATTTATTCACAATCTCATAAGGATTTAAAAATCTTCTGAATACGATTAATCTTGCCCTCTTTCCAATTTTGTTATCATCAATTTTCAATATCTTCCTTGGATTCAATGTCCCCATTTTCAATATTTCCACAGGGCTAACATCTGAATATATTCTTGAAATCTTGTATGAGATTTCCATCTCTCTGAACATACAGGGCAGGGAGAACCAGCCGTTATCCGTGCCGAGGGCAAGAAGAATTTTGAGATTGAGAAGTTTTGGTATATTCGGGAATTTTCCAAAGAGCATATTTGCTCTGGGAGTTATTACCACAGGTATCTTCCTTCTTGCGATCTTTTTTAAATCCTCATTACTTGCTTCTAAAAAATGGATAATAAAATCTGGATTGAGAGAAATTATTTTGTCAATATCCTCCCTTATTCTCTCCGAGACATGTATGGAAAAAATCTTATTTTTTCTTTTTACTTCTCTTGCAATTTTTTTCACTTCCTCATAATCCATGTCACTTATACTGCTCAGCCCCACACCTTGAGCATTTTTCCATAATCCTCCTCTTCCAAGAATTACCGGAACTATTTTCAATCCCCTTTTTGCCTCCATCAATAAATTTATTCCATCCTCACCTCCTTCTCTGAAATCCACAAAATGAGATATTCCACATTTCTGCATAATTTTCATTGCCCTTCTCATTCCCCTTATAACCCCTCTCCTGTTCTTCAGTATTTTTAATTTCAAACCCCGAGGCCCAACAGCATCTTCAATATTGTGCGGTGGCTCTTTACCATAATAAAAATCCCCGATATGGGTATGCATATTTATGAAAGTTGGTATTACAGTGCCACGAATATCATAGTTTTCCTTCTTTTTCTTGATATCCACGATTGTTCCATCCTTCAATTCTATTGTTCCCCTGAAAAATTCATCGCCAAGAATGATATTACCGTAGATTTTCATATTTTGGTATGTGATTCATTATTTAAAAGGTTTGGAAGCGTAAGTTATATATCTCATATTCATATTCGGCGAGTATGAAATCTTCAATTTACGCCACCATAATAATCATTGCGATGCTTGCTGCAGGCATTGGGATTTATGAGTATCAGAATTACGCTTATTCAGGAGGAAAAAGCCCCGAAGTTGTGAAGGTTGGTGATAAAATCTCCGTGAAATATTACGGATACATATACTATGGTGGGGAGAGAAGAATATTTGATACGAATATTGAAGAGGTTGCAAAGGATAATGCAACATATCCCAAAACTGTGAGTTATAAATGGTCTGGAAATTTTGATTTGCTAACATTCACAGTGGGGAATGGCTCAATGATTAAGGGATTTGACGAGGGAGTTCGTGGGATGAAATTACATGAGAGAAAAACAATAGTTGTCCCGCCGGATAAGGGATATGCATTCTCATGGAACAAAGTGAGAAACTATTCAATAGAGGAAAATGTTCCCATTATGCAAAATCTAACCCTTGATGAATTCCAAAAAAGATTTGGAGCACAGAATCCATTGGAAAATAGTGTCTATCGTGATAAAATTTATGGTTGGAATGCCCTGGTTATTTATGTTAGTGGTCCAAAAAATCTTGTAACATTAATAAATGACCCAACAGTTGGAGACACATACCAGCCCTACAATAATATACCCAACTTCAAAGTTCATGTTGAAAAAATTGAAAATGGCATAATTACTGTAAGATATATAATTGAAAAAACTCCAATTTTAATGCCAAATGGTGGAATAATAGACCAAGTAAACAAGGATAGTTTCAGAGTGAATTACAATCAGGAAGTGGCAGGAAAAACACTTTATTTTGTTGTTACAATTGAAAGTATCAAATCAGGTTAATATAATCTTTGAAATTTTTTAATGCTTTTTCCTTTTTCATTGGATAACTTTTTACCTTTGCTTTTAAAGTAATTACATCTCCATGCATTGCTATTGCCAACCTTCCAAGATATGCCTCTTGCTTGTCAAATCTGAGATGTAGATATCCATGATCGTCCATTACCTCATCACTTATTTTCATAATCTCCTCTAATGCACCTAAATTTTTCATTCTGACCCAGAAATTTTTTATATCCTTCTTGTTTTTTATTGTTATCTCAACTATTCTGATTTCATTACCGTAATATCCCTTTTTCTTTGTTATCTTAAAATCTCTCCTTCCACTTATGAATTCCATTGCTTTTTTGACTTTCTCAAGATCCTCCGTTGCATGAGATATGCATCTTAAATAAAGAGATGAAATCATAGAAGTGCATGCAAGAACACTAATATATGTTTCTCTATATTACCCATTATGGAAATAGAAGATGCGATGGAAGAATATAGAAACATGATAAGCAATCTACAGGATCTGGGATTATCAATATATGAGGCAAGGGCATTTCTCGCATTAGTTGCAATAGGTGTTGGCTCTGCGGATGTAGTTGCCGAAACTGCAAAGATACCGAGAACTTCAGCATATAAGGTCCTTGAAAGTTTGGAAAATAAAGGTTTTGCAATATCATCATCTGGAAGACCAAAAATTTACAAACCTGAAGATTTAAAAACTCTGAGAAATAAATTCATCTCACAAATCAATGATTTATTTGATAAACTTGAATTTGTAGAAGAATTCCTTGCTGAAAGGGGGGAGCCACAGTTGGTTTATACAATATATGGAAAGGAGAAAGTGATGAGAAAAATAGCAGAGATGATAGATTCAAGTGAGAGTGAATTGATAATATCAACGCCAAAAATCACAGAGATAAGAAAAAATTTAATGAAGAATATAGAAAGGGCAATTAAGAGGGGTGTGAGAATAATAGTTGTAACTCTCCCAAATCAGAGAGTTCCAGAAGGTGCAGATGTTTACAGAAGAAAGGGATTGATTGCAACTGATATTGTTTGTGATGACAAAAAAGCACTTTTGGCTGCTCCGGAACTGAACGCCTGCGGATACACAGATAATCCAGCACTGGCACAGCATTTAACTCATTTTATCAACATACTTATTATGAGGGAATAGTATTTTATAAATTGCGGGTATTTACCTCTATGAACCTGAAGGAAATTGGTAAAAATATAGACCTGCCATGGAGCTACGAGGTCATTGGAGATGTGAACGATGTGGAGATAAAACTTGTGAGATATTATGGAGAGTATCCCCTTCATCGTCATAACGAAGACCAGTTTATGTTTGTTGTAGATGGTGAAGTAGATATAGAAATTGATGGAAAAATACACAATTTAAAGAGCATGGATTTTATGAAAATTTCCAAGGGTGTATGGCATAGGCCAATCGCAAAGAAAAGTTCTCTTGTTGTGGTTATATGGAAAAAGGATATAAGAACAGAAATAAAATGATGTGCTTATATTCATTTACCAAAAAACATAAATACTAACTTTTATCTATAATATAAATTGTCAGTGGTTAAAATAACCGCTGATATGATGGGAGTGATAAAATGTCTAAGAAAAAATCAATGACACATAGTGCAGCAAGAAGAATTCAATCGGCAGTGGACAGTGGAAGGGCAAAGAAAGCAGATAGTGGATTTAAGGCAAGGGCACAAAGAGCAGCATCTAAACATTCTCGGAAGAAACCATAAATAATTTTCAATATTTTTTATTTTTTCTGTTATAAAGTGCTCTGCGGTAGCGGGCCAGGAGGGAATCGAACCCCCGGCCACGGGATTAAGAGTCCCGCGCTCTAC
>CAZVSZ010000129.1:0-3609 GCA_964630095.1 uncultured Thermoplasmata archaeon
TTTTTGCTTAAATTCACTGACGCAAGAATAGCCGCCACAAATGAACTTGGAAAAATGCTGTTTTCGCCTCTTCCATTTACGACTGTTATGAATGCAAAGAGATTATCCGAATACTATATAGAGAAAAATAAAGTTTTAGAGTTAAAAAAGCAACTTGCCCCAAATGGTGAGTTTTTAATAGTGTACATAGGTATTTTAAAGATATGGACACCTTTGCCAACAATAATAAAGGCTGTTAAAAACAGAGTAGGGATAAAATTAATAATTGGTGGAGATGGTCCTCATAAAAAAGAGATTTTAGATATGATAAAAGGCTCAGAAAATATAGAGTATATTGGATGGGTAAACAAAAAAAACGTTCCACTATATACTCTTGCTTCTGATGTTATTATTCTCCCTTCAAATCCAAATAAAGAGTACACTCGTGTTGCAGTTCCGAACAAATTATTAGAGGCTCTTGCTGCAGGTAAACCTATAATTGCAGGCAAAGGCACAGCAGGAGAGAATATTGTTAAAGATTGCAATTGCGGATATGTATGTTATTTCGGAGATCAAGATTGCATTACACATTATTTAGAGATATTAATAAAAGATAAAAACAAGTATAGGAAATTTTCCATGAACGCAAAGAGATGTGCAGAGCAAAAATACAACTGGGAAAATATGGAGAAAAAACTTATTTCTCTTTATAAGGAGCTATCGTAAACATATTATAGGTGCTGCTAATTAATCAAGTTATGGAAAGAGTACTTATTCTTGCACCCCACACGGATGATGGGGAATTGGGTTGCGGCGGTACAATAGCAAAATGGACAGAAGAGAAAAGAGATGTGTATTATGTGGCTTTTTCATCAGCAAGGGCATCCCTACCTCCAGGCTACCCCGATGACACTTTAATCAAAGAAGTTAAAGCCGCTACAGCAGTGCTTGGCATTCCCTCAGAAAATCTGATTATATATGATTACGAAGTACGCAAATTCTCCTACGTAAGGCAAGATATTTTGGAAGATTTGGTGAAACTGAAGAGAGAACTAAATCCTGACATAGTATTCATGCCTTCTCCCAACGATCTGCATCAGGATCATCAAACAATTGCAAACGAGGCTTTAAGAGCATTTAAAGAAACTAGCATACTGGCTTATGAACTGCCATGGAACAATATAATATTCAGAACTGAGGGCTTTATTCCCCTTGAAAAAAGGCATGTTGATAAAAAGATGGAAGCTTTGAGAAAGTACAAAAGTCAGCAGCACAGAAATTATCTGAATAAGGATTTTATCTATGGACTTGCAAAAGCCAGAGGTACACAGATTAAGAGGGACTATGCTGAGGCGTTTGAGGTGATTCGCTTTGTCTTCAAATAAAATTGCTGCTGCACATCAGCCCAATTATCTTCCATGGATTGGTTTTTTTCACAAAATTTTAAAGAGTGATCTGTTCATAATTCTGGATCATGTGGAATTCAGCCGCAGAGGGTTTATAAATAGAAACCGAGTGAAGGGTCCTAATGGGGTTGTATGGCTCACTGTTCCTGTTCGTGTACATGGGAGAATGAAAATAAAGGATGTACCTATTGATAATACAAAGGACTGGAGAAGAAAGCATGCATTCACACTCCGTGCCTTCTATGGTAAGACACCCTATTTTGAAGAAATATACCGCGAAATTGAAGATATATACGAAATTCAATGGGAAAACCTCGCTGAGTTGAATATAGAGATTATTATGAGGATAGTTAAACTATTGGGTTTAAATACTGAATTTGTAAGATCAAGCACGTTGAATCCGCAGGGCAAGAAGATGGAGATGATAATAGATTTGTGCAAGAAAGTGAATGCCACTGTGTATCTCTCGGGTAGAGGGGCCATGAAGTACCAAGATCCTGAAATTTTCAAAGAGAACGGAATAGAACTTGCTTATCAAGAGTTTAAACATCCTGTATACCCTCAACGATTTGGAGAATTTGTCCCTAATTTATCCATCTTAGATATGTTGTTCAATGTGGGAATAAAAAAAAGCAGGGAAATTCTACTTAGACTCTAAATTTTCCTCATCTTTTTGAGCTTTGCAATCACGCTCTTCTCTCTCAGTGGCAATTCCATCTTTCTCTCTTCGAACACGAAATCCTCCCTGAATATATCAAGAACTTTACCATCCATATTTGGGCTCTTGGGAATACCGTAACTATGAAGAAGAGTCGGTGTAACATCGCCTATCCATGCATCTTTCACATCTTTTTTTCTGTAATCCTTGCCTGAAGCAATGAATATTCCAGCGTATCTTTCAATACCCAATTCTAACTCTAAGTCAGGTCTGTCATTAACTATGAACAGTTCTTCGCTGTCAAGATCCGTTATGTAGCCGATGGATGCGTACTTATCCTTAAAAAATGTGAGTATGTCAGGGGCCTCATTCACATATGGACCATGGAAAATCTGCTCTCGGGGCAAGATATCTTCCACTATGTACTCACCAGTTTCCGGATCTTTTATTTTCTTTATTTCTCTTATAAGTTCTTCCACAAGTTCTTCGTAATCATCTTTACTTACCGCTCCGTGTGGTTCTCTTCCCTCTAAATTTATGTACACAGACCCTCTTTTTCCAATCATATATGCTTTGGTTTTCTCCCAATCAACCTTACCGTAGATGTACGTTCTCTTGGGATTGAGTTTACCATGTTTGAAATCCTCCCACTCTTCCTTTGGCTTGAATACCAGGTATCCTTTCTGATACAACCACTTGTTGAACTCGAAGTACTTGTAAATTGATGCAAATCCGTGATCCGATACAATAATCACATTATCCGGACTGAATTCAGAGATGAGTTCCCCCAAATAATCGTCCAGTTTCTGATAGAGTTCTAACAGTGAATTTTCATATTTTTTTATCTCCTCCTCACTCTCATTTTTCCTGTAGGGGTGATTCTCATCGAAGAAATGCCACATGTAATGGGAGAAACGATCAGATGAGATGAACACACCGAAGAAAAGATCCACGTCTTCTTTCTTTATGAGGTATTTGAAGAGATGGAATCTCTCTTCAATGGTTTTATTTATTTCGTATATGAATTTGTCTCTGTTAAGATGTTTTGCGCCCTCTATATCTATTCTGTATTCTTTGAGTCGAGGATAATCTTTAAGCAAATTTGAAGGATAAACAAATCCCGGAGCATCAACACTGGGGCTCATCATACCCCCAACCATAAATCCATTTACCTTATCAACAGGATAGGTTATCGGGATGTTTGCGATTCCGACATGATATCCATAATCGCTCATATACTGCCACAGAGCCTTTGCCCTTCTCCACCTTGAGTTTATCGGCTCACGAAAATATGAATCATCCACAAATTTAGTTCCGAAAAAATCATAGACTCCATGTTTCCCCGCGTTCTTTCCAGTTACCATTGTTGTCCAGGCGCAGGAGCTTATTGTTAATTTGGTTGTTTGTAAAGGACCAAATGCTCCCGAATTTACTAACTTGCTTAAATTTTTCAGTTTTCCCTCCTTTACCCATCTGCTTATCTTATCATAGGGCGCGCCATCCCAGCCGATAACAAGGGTCTTTTTGTTCATAACTCGGGGATGGATACCTAAAATATAACAATTT
>CAZVSZ010000130.1:0-3519 GCA_964630095.1 uncultured Thermoplasmata archaeon
ATCTTTTTCAACTTGCGGGGCTGGAGAGTTCAAGGGAGAATTGATATGAAAAACAATAGAAGAAAAAGAGGAACTAAAACGAGTTCCTTTGGTTCTTCCGGGAGAATAAATCATGATTCCACTCCCTTTTACACGAGTAAATTATATGAGGGATTGCCAAAAGAGCAGAAGACCAAATATGTGGAAAATCCCATCACTTCCCAAATCTTGGATAAAATTCTCTGCAAATCTTCAGAAAAGATGGAGGAATTGCCCGATAATAGCATTCACTTAATGGTGACTTCCCCACCCTATAATGTAGGAAAAGAGTACGATAGGGATTTCACACTGAAGGAGTATTTGGAATTTTTAGGAAGGGTATGGAAAGAGGTTTATAGAGTTCTTGTTCCAGGAGGGAGAGCATGCATAAACATTGCAAATCTTGGTAGAAAGCCATATATCCCTTTGCATACTTTTATTATCAAAGATATGCTTGATATAGGATTTCTCATGAGGGGAGAAATTATATGGGATAAATCCTCCTCAGCAAGTCCGTCAACTGCTTGGGGAAGCTGGTGCTCGGCTGCAAATCCAACACTGCGAGATATCCACGAGTATATTTTGGTTTTTTCCAAGGGAACATTTTACAGGAAGAATCCCAACAGGAGAAAAAGCACAATTACAAAAGAAGAGTTCCTTGAATTTACCAAGAGTGTATGGACATTTCCTGCGGTATCGGCAAAGAAAGTGGGTCATCCAGCACCATTTCCTCTTGAATTACCATACAGATGCATACAACTTTATACATTTGAAGGGGAAATTATTCTGGATCCATTCATGGGGAGTGGTCAAACTGCAATATCCGCAATAAAGGCAGGGAGACACTTTGTAGGATATGAAATTGATAAAAAATATGTAAAGTTATCTGAAAAAAGATTTAAGAGAGCCTCAATGGAATTTAAATCGCCAAAACTCTTTAATTACATTAAGGATGCAAAAGTAGATATTCGGAACGAGGTATAATCAAGAGAGGGAATAGATACAAAAACTTTATATTTCACTTTCCCATACATGATATCAAGTAACAGGGGTGAAAAAGATGATAATAACATATAAACTTGAATCAGAAATGGAACTTGTGGGGCGACACATAAAGGTGATGAGGGCAGTGATGGAAAATCAGCCAGTGGGAATAATAAAACTGTCTCAGATACTTGGAATACCCGAGCATAAAGTTAGATATTCGCTGAGAATTCTTGAGCAGGAGGGCTTGATTGCCCCTTCCCCCGGAGGTGCAGAGATTACAAAGAAGGTAAAAAAGGAGATGAGGAACATAAGAGAGGTGCTGAAAAGAGTTGTAGAGAATGGAGAGGAGTTAATCGAGGAACTTGACGAGATTGAAAAAATAAAATTATAACTCCACAGTTTTTTCTCTATCCTCTCCGAAAGAGATTATCTTGATTTTTCTACCGAGTTTTCTCTTCAGATAATTTGATAAATTTATATAATTTTTCACATCTTTACTCTTCCATCCATCCACAAACTCGTATATTGGCTCACAATCTTTTAACTCTGGGGGAGGATAATCGTATTCTTCTTTCCGACATCTATATCTTATGGCTACTGGTATTTTATCCATATCTGTTAAAACATCAACCTTTGTGAGTGCAAGAAAATCTACATCATTGAGCATGATTGAATATCTAAGTAGAACAAGGTCAATATAGCCAACTCTTCTTGGTCTTCCAGTGGTTGCCCCGTATTCTTTTCCTTTATTCCTTATTCTTTCTGCCTCATCTCCGAATATCTCGGTTGGAAATGGACCGCCTCCCACTCTCGTTGTATATGCCTTTGCCACACCCAAAACTTTATCAATTCTCCTATGTGAGATTCCAAGACCTGAAATAATGCCGCCAACTGTGGTGTTAGTTGAAGTCACATACGGATAAAATCCGAAATTTATATCAAGAAAAGTGCCCTGTGAGCCTTCAAACAGAACACTCTTTCCAGAATCCATGGCATTGTTCAACCATATTTCAGTATCCACTATATTCTCTTTGAATTCTTTTGCAATTTCCATCATTTTTTTAATTTCATCCTCAATAAGAGATTTATCAATATTCAATCCTGAAAATTTGGATAGAAGAGACATTTTTTTCCATAGAATATCATGGTTGAATAGATCTATTAAGCGAATTCCAATTCTTCTTACCTTGCTTAAATATGCGGGACCAATCCCCTGCTTTGTTGTCCCAATTTTTATTAGTTGGTCCTCGTATTCATCAACCATCTCATGTATTTTTGTGACAACGTGCGCTCTGGATGAGAGCAGAATCTTCTCATGAATCCCCAATTCTCTTATTTTTTCCACTTCATTCTTCAACTTCTCCATATTTATTACCATACCGTTACCCAAAACTCCTATTTTTCCACGAAGAACTCCACTGGGAATTAGATGAAATCTTATTTTCTTACCATCAAAAACAACGGTGTGACCTGCATTGCTTCCGCCTGAAAATCTTGCCACAATATCAAAATCTTTTGCAAGGTAATCCACTATTTTTCCTTTCCCCTCGTCTCCAAACTGCAAACCGATAACTGCAAGATTCATCAAATCACCATTAGGGGAAAGATTGTTTATTAAATAAGGATTTGCTTCAAAATTGCTATCTGCAAAAAATAGGTATTGCCTCTGGTAGTTCTTTCTCAATACGATATTTTAGGTGTCCACCTTTCCAGGAAAATTGATAATCGGATATTGCTGGATTAAACTCCTCAATTTTTAGAACAACATAATCTGGAGTATAAGATCCAATATTTCCCAGTGCGAGGTCAGCAATAATCCATTCCCCGGAGGGTAGATAAATCTCACTCCAGGCATGGGGCTCCGGTTTTTCTCTTATAAAAAGACCTGTTACTCTTCTTGCGGGTATGCCACGCATTCTCGCCATGGATACAAATAAATCTGTAAATTCATCACAATCTCCTTTCCTCAGAACATAGGCATTCTCAGCTCCCAATCTTTTATCCTGCCTCTCTGGAAATATTCTCCTCCTCAAAAATTCCATAGCACTAAAAATCCATTTTTTTATATCATTCTCTTTGAACCAATCATAAAAGGTTATTTCTTTGAGTTGAGTAGATTTCAATGGCCAGTATTTTGTATTTTCTCGGTATTTTATTCGTAAATCATCGGCAATATCGCTCACATCTCCCCAGTCCATGGCAGGGTCCATATACTGTGGCACGGGGAAAATTTCAAAAACCCGATTGATATTTAGTACCCCTTTCTGAGTTACAATTTTATTGAATATAAAGAACGAGTTTTTATCTTTTTTTATTCTCCTGAAATTATCTGGCATTTGTTTAATATTAACAATTTGCCTGTAATCTGAATATGAGTAAAATTTAATTTTCAATTGAACATTTCCAGAACTCCTGTAGAATATCTTCTCCTCATGCTTGAGCAACCAGCCACATATATTTTCTTCCATTGGAAAGATTATCTCTCCATAGTTTAAAAAACTGCTGGAGGTAGAG
>CAZVSZ010000131.1:0-3513 GCA_964630095.1 uncultured Thermoplasmata archaeon
AACTCACCCCTCATTCTTTGAAAACTTAAATATAAACAATCTCTTTACCCATGATATGGAAACAATAGTCCTCGCAGTGGGAGGAAATGCATTACTTCGTCCGGGGGATAGTGGAACTGTAGAAGAGCAGATGCTGAGAGCGAGAGAAACTGCAGAAAATATTTATTCACTCTTTGAAAAATACAAGGTTGTAATTACGCATGGAAATGGGCCTCAGGTAGGTGCTATTTTACTTCAAAATGAGCATTCAAAAAATGTGGTTCCTCCCATGCCACTGGATATATGTGGTGCAATGTCTCAGGGGGAGATTGGCTATATGTTAGAGCAGAGTTTTCATAATCTATTTGAGGAGAAGGGTATGAAAAAAAACATAGTGACTATTCTAACAAGGGTAATAGTGGACAAGAATGACCCGGCATTTGAGAATCCATCAAAGCCAATAGGACCATTCTATACAAAGGAAGAGGCGGAGAGATTAATGAAAAAGAAGAACTGGTGTATGATTGAAGATTCGGGAAGAGGATGGAGGAGGGTGGTTCCATCTCCAGACCCACTTGAAATAGTGGAAAAGAATGTAATAAGGAGGGTAATAGATTCTGGATTTATAGCCATAGCAGTCGGCGGTGGTGGTATTCCAGTTATAAGGAATGATGGAAAATTGATAGGTGTGGAAGGTGTAATAGATAAAGACCTTGCATCTGCAACATTGGGAAGGGATATAAGGGCAGATAAATTGTTCATACTGACAAGTGTGGATAAAGTGTATCTCAATTTTGGAAAAACTAAGCAAAGAGGAATTGATGAGATGAATGTAAATGAAGCAAAGAAATATATGAACGAGGGGCATTTCAAAAAGGGAAGCATGTATCCAAAGATTCTTGCATCCATAAGATTTCTGGAAAATGGAGGGAAGGAAGTTTTGATAACATCACCTGAAAAATTAAAAGATGCTCTTCAGAAAAAAACTGGAACTGTAATCTATCCATAATTATTTTTCATCAATTCTCTTTTTCAGCTCATGAATCTTGTTGAGGGCTTGTAGCGGCGTGATATTCATCACATCAATCTTTTTTATCTCTTCAATGATATCATCATAATTTTCTGAGGAGAATAATGTTGCTTGAAGTATTTTTCCTCTTTTTCTCCTTACCTCAATCGCATTCTCCCTCTCTATCAAATCCAGAACATCCTTGGCACGCTCCACAACTTTTTGTGGGATGCCTGCAAGTCTTGCAACCTCAATTCCATAACTCTTGCTCATCCCGCCAGGCATAACTTTACGAACAAAAACGAGACCATCAGGAGTCTCCTTCACAACAATGTGATAGTTTCTCACATTTTCAAGAACATTCTCTAAATCAATCAGGTGATGATAGTGTGTTGCAAAAATTGTTCTCGCTCTTATTTCGTTGTGTATATGCTCCGTTGTGCTCCATGCTATTGCAAGTCCATCATAGGTGCTCGTTCCACGACCAATTTCATCAAGGAGAATTAGAGATTTTTCAGTTGCAGTATTCAAAATGTTTGCAAGTTCAACCATCTCAACCATGAAAGTTGAACGACCCCTTGTAATATCATCACTCGCTCCAACTCTGGTGTATATTCTATCAACAATGCCAATCTTTGCGTATGATGCAGGAACGAAAGAGCCCATTTGAGCAAGAATTGTGATTAGAGATATTTGTCTCATATATGTGCTCTTCCCCGCCATATTCGGTCCCGTGAGAATAATGAATCTTGCCTGAGAATTAATATGTGTATCATTTGGCACAAAATCAGTGTAGAGTTCAACAACGGGATGGCGTCCATCTCTTATTTCAATATCCAGACTTTCATCAACAACGGGTCTTGTATACTCTCTCTCTGCCGCAATTTCGCCAAGATTTGAAATACAATCAATTATTGCTATTTTTCTTGCAACATTCTTAATTTTTTTAGAATAATTTTCTAATTTTTTCAAAATTTCGTCGTACAAATTTCTTTCAATTTCAATTATTCTCTCCCTCGCACTCAAAATTTGATACTCAATATCCTTCAGTTCATCCATAGTAAATCTTTCATAATTTTTCAGAGTTTGCTTTCTTTTATAATCTTTTGGAACCTTTGATAGATTGGATTTACTCACCTCTATATAGTAGCCCATAACATCGTTGTACCTGATTCTCAAATTTTTTATTCCTGTTTTTCTTCTCTCCTTCTCCTCCATCTTTGCAATAAGCATCTTTGCATCCTTGCTCATCTTTCTCAAATTGTCCAGTTCTTCGCTATACCCCTCCTTTATTACCCCTTCTCCAATCGGATAATCTCCAGCAATATTTTCAAGTAGAGAAATTATATCATCCACATTTTCAAATTTCTCATTTTTCAACAAATTGCTCTCAAATTTGAATTTTCTTATTTTATCTGCATGTTTCAAACTCTCTCTCAAATTTATTAAATCCCTTGGAGATGCTTTTCCCATGGATATCCTTGCTCCTATCCTTTCCAAATCTTTGATATTTTTTAAAACATCCCTTATGTCATCTCTCAACATTTGCTTATTGAACATCTCTTCAACTGCATCAAGCCTTTCCTCAATTTCTTCTTTCCTGACGAGTGGTTTCTGCATCCATCTTTTCAGCAATCTTGCACCCATTGGAGTTACAGTATTATTCACCGTGGAATACAGTGTATATTTCTCAAAGCCAGATATGTTCTGAAATACTTCAAGATTTTTCAAAGTTGTTGAGTCTAATATGAGATAATCCTTGCTAAAATATCCCTGGAGAGAATCAACATTTTTTAAAGAGGCTCTTGTATTTTCCTTTGCATATTTTAATGCAGTTCCCGATGCTCTAAGGGCAAATTCGGATAATCCAAACCCCTCCAAACTTGAAATCTTAAAATGCTCCTTCAGAATTTTTGAATAATCATCAAAATATCTACTTGGGAAAATTCTCGCTGGAAAATCAATTTTTATATTTGCATCTTCATTCACAATTATTTCCGATGGAGCGAGCCGTAGAATTTCTGCATTCAATTCCTGAGAATTTACTTCTCCTGAGAAAAATTCCCCTGTGGATATATCAAGAGCACTGAATCCGAATATTCCGTTCTTTCCATATATTGCCATGAGGAAATTATTCTCCTCTCCCAATAGAGAATCTTCAATTAATGTTCCCGGGGTGACTATGCGAATAACATCCCTCTTAACAAGACCTTTCGCCTTTGCCGGGTCTTCAAGTTGCTCGCATATTGCAACACTGTAACCTTTTTTAACCAGTCTTGATAGATATGCATTTAGAGCATGATAGGGTATTCCTGCCATCGGAACCTGCTCCTCCTTGCTCCTCCTTGTCAAAACAATATTCAATTCTCGCGATACTAATTTTGCATCATCATCAAATGTTTCATAGAAATCCCCAACTCGGAAAAATAATATTGAATCCCTATACTTCGCTTTTATCCTGTAATACTGCTCCATTAGAGTGGTCATCGCTAATCAAAATAATTATGGTTATTAAACCTTTCGTT
>CAZVSZ010000132.1:0-3479 GCA_964630095.1 uncultured Thermoplasmata archaeon
CATTCGTTGTTGAAAGTGAAGAAAGTTATTATACGGGCAGTTTTGAAGATGCTATGGAGAGAAAATATGAATTATGATAGTAAAATAATATGTGAGATATTTTCACTAAAGTAAATTTTAAATACCTTTGAATCTTATACATCCCGGGTGATAAAAAATGAAAGGAGGAAGGATATCGGTATTGTTGAGCATTACCATTCTTGGAATGCTCTTAGTGATGCCATTTGGAACTACTGCAACGCCCACAAGGGGTAATTCTTGGGGATTTACAATGAATGAGGACTTGCATAAGAATTTTCAATCATACTTGGATGTGGGCTTAGATGCTCTTGTATCCGAGATGAGAAAGAACAATGTGGCGGATATAAGCAGTTATGGTACTACACTCACTGGGAGTTTGAAGACTGCAGGTGCATTCAGCGAGGAGGGAAATACCGTTACATTTAAGATAGGAAATTTTATAGATTCCTCGGTTGATGCGCATGCGCAGGGTTTATTCCCCTATGTCAACAAGGTTGGTGATCTTGAGAATTACAATAGCACATCTATTCCTAAAAAGCAAATGAAGATGGATGGGAGCGTGGTTTACAGACAGAAAATTATAGTAAGTGGAGATGCGATAACTGACAGAAATGGAAATATTGAAAAGATGGACTCAACTATTACCTATGATAGTTATTTCCATTTGAAGGGAACGAATATTCCACTACCTTTACTTCTAGCATCCTACATAATGAGCACCGGTGTGGATTATGAGTGGAATGAGATCTATGTTAGCTTTGATATGGGTATGTCCAACAGCACAGCACTTTATTTTACTGTAAGTGCAGCGGATCTTAACAAGAAAATACCAATTTCCGATGTTTCTCTGAGTGGTGTATCCCCGGAGAGTTACATGAGCGAGTTGCACTTCAGTGTAGTGGATATAGATGGCAATGGATATCTTTCAGACGGTGATATGTTCTGTATCACCGGTTCCGCTGATGCAATAGAGAGTTTAGAAGAAATAGATATCAGTATTGATGGTTCAACATTGATGTTAAATTCATATTCCCCAGGCATCTTTGGGAGTAGATGGGTTGATTTAGGCACGAGTAAAATATATCGTTATCCAAAGGAGGTAATAGATAAGGCAGAGAATATGAGCATGTATGACAATTTTGATTTCACGGTTACTGGAAGTTATAATCAGCATACAGTGAGTGATTATTCTCCTGCAATGCCAATTTATACTGATAGCCACACGGAGAGAGAAATAAATACAACAACAACCGGAACCTATTCTGGGAAGATTGATGTGAGTGGATTGCAGGAGAAGTACAAGAGCATGGTGGAATCTCTGATAAATACAACATTCCCCATAAAAATAGAGAATATAGATACTCACAGTCCCTCATTCAACCATGGTGTGATAAATGAAAAAAATGGAGCGGAATATGTCTCCCTCTGGAATAAGGGAACGGAGCAATACAATGGAGAAAATGTGTATGTCATCTCTCAGAGTAATACAACATCAATGACAGGTATGGAGATATACATGTATTATTCTCCCTCCAAGAAATTCTATGTGGGTGGGGAAGTATCTATGGGCACAAAGACATTTGTCACAACACCGACAAGTTACTCAGAGGCATCAGGCGAAATAAATCAGATATCCTCTGAGAATGTAAATGCGGAGAGATTATTCCCCTGGCTTCCGGACTGGCTCTCTGATTGGCTCTTTATAACCATTCTTGTTATAGTGGTTGTAATAATAATAGTTGTACTGGTAGTTGCAAGGAGGGCAAGAGCAAGAAGAGTAACACCACCCATGCAACCGCCTCAGCAACCACCACAGCAGGGACCACCAACCTCTTAAATTTTTTTATGATACTCGTAGAGAATTTATGGAAAAGATACGGTCGCTTTTTCGTCCTGAGAGATGTGGTTTTACATATTGAGAGAGGATTGTTTTATATTTATGGCCTTAATGGAAGTGGGAAGAGCACACTCATGAATATACTTTCTGGATTTGATAAAAGTTATACTGGAAAAATAAGAGTTGATGGAAGAATTTCATTTTCCCCACAAGAGCCCAAATTATATGAGGATTTCAAGGTGGAGGATTACTCACATCTATTAAAATCTTTAAGTGGGAATGGGGAAGTTTTCAATGATATGTGTGAGAGATTGAATATAAAAACATATCAGAAAACACATTCTTTGAGTCACGGGATAAAGAAGGCGCTATCCGTGATTATTGCCGTATCCATGAATGCAGATGTGTATCTTTTTGATGAACCTCTTTTAGGTGTGGATGAAAGGAGAAGAAAAATAATAATGGGAAGATTGGAGGAAATTGGAAAAGGGGGAAAAATCGTGATTGCCACAGAAAGCGAAAAGATAGTTAAGCCAGATTTCGTTCTTCAGGGAGGTAAATTGAATGAATCTTAAATTTTTATTTTTCAAGAATTTGCTCATATTCAGAAGAAATGTCTATCCAATCTTATTTATTGTTGTGTTTTTGCTTTTAATAATCCCCGTGCTTGCCTCCTACAACAATATAAATAACTGGAAAATAAAAACTGGAATTGTGAACGAGGAT
The DNA here is from genome assembly GCA_964630095.1 of uncultured Thermoplasmata archaeon. Lineage (GTDB taxonomy): Archaea > Thermoplasmatota > Thermoplasmata > Thermoplasmatales > Aciduliprofundaceae > CAZVSZ01. The sequence continues at coordinate 2,585 of CAZVSZ010000132.1, forward strand.
GATGGGTATCACGGTGTGAGATATTCTGTTTATATTATTTCTGAGTTGCATCTTAATATTCGGCATTTTGATAATTCTACAGAGGCATACAGGGCTGCTAGGAGCGGTGAAGTGGATGCTGTAATTGTAATATATCACAATTTTTCAAAGGTGATTCATGATTTGTCCAGAGGCAATATTTCATCTCTGAGAAATGCGACTCTTCTATCCATAAACATATTCTCTGAGTATCCACAGGTGGAGAGTTCTCTCGCCTCCAAAATTGAGAATCTGATTAAAGAGTTTATCTACGATTACAATATGAATGCCACACAGTTTCAGGAGGCAAATTCTTCCCGTCTCTTTTTTTATTATTCTGGTATTTTGCTTCTATCCTCGGTAACAAGTTTTTATTATTCTCTCCTTTTTGTTATAACTGATAAAAACGGGCCATTTTACTGGGAGTTTTTTAGCACAGGAAGAAATTTTGTATTGCTTCTTTTCTCCTATTTTCTCTTCTTCCTTCTGTTTAACATGATATCATCCGTTATTGTGGGATGGGTTATGGATATCTCCACAAAAACCATTTTATTAACGGTAATACCCGTGAGTATTGTGACATTTGGTGCAATGTCCCTTGCTCTTTTCACATCAATTTTTGTGAGAAGGGAGAAGGAAATATACTATGTAACACCTCTTGCAATAACCATATTTTTTGTGGGAAGCGGTGTTCTCGGTCCTTACTCGTATATCCATGATGCTGTGAAAATTATTTATCTCATCACACCACTGAATGTGAACCTGTTTTATTATTATCTCCTATCTTATATTCGTGTATTGCTCATATCCGTACTTCTTTTCGGGATTGGAATTATTCATCACACCTTACGAATATGGAGGAAGGGTAGTTACTGAG
>CAZVSZ010000133.1:0-3427 GCA_964630095.1 uncultured Thermoplasmata archaeon
AGATGTCTATAACAATTCTTCTTAGAAACATTTTTAAGTTATCATATCATGCTGGAGATTATGAGAGAGATTCATGCACCAAGAGGGAAAAAATTAAATGCAAAATCATGGCAGACCGAGGCTCCACTTCGCCTTCTCATGAACAATCTTGACCCCGAAGTTGCAAAGGATCCTGCGCATCTTATAGTTTATGGAGGAACTGGAAGAGCGGCACGGAACTGGGAGGCGTTTGATGCCATCGTGGAAACATTAAAAAAATTGGAGGATGATGAAACATTGCTTGTGCAGAGCGGTAAGCCTGTTGCAGTCTTCAAAACGCATGAATGGGCACCTCGTGTTCTGATTGCCAATTCCTTGCTTGTTCCAAAATGGGCAAATTGGGAATATTTCAGAGAACTGGAGAGAAGAGGTTTAATTATGTATGGACAGATGACTGCAGGCTCCTGGATTTACATTGGCACGCAGGGAATTCTTCAGGGAACTTACGAAACTCTATACGCGGTTGCCCGCAAAGAATTTGGACAGCATGATTTGAGTGGAAAATGGGTTCTCTCCTCTGGATTAGGAGAAATGGGTGGTGCACAGCCTCTTGCAATAACGATGAACAACGGTGTTGGAATAATTGTGGAAGTTGATAAATCACATATTGAGAGGAGAATAAAGCATGGATATCTTGATACATGGACAGATAGTCTTGATGAGGCACTCAAGATGAAGGAAGATGCCCTCAGGGAGGGAAGGCCATTGAGTATAGGATTATGGGGAAACGCCGCTGATATATATCCAGAAATTGCAAAAAGGGGAATAGTTCCGGATGTTGTGAGTGACCAGACAGCAGCGCATGATCCATTAAACGGATATATTCCCTCAGGCTACAATGTAGAAGAGGCAGCAGAGTTGAGAGAAAATGACCCAGAGAAGTATCTTGAAGAAGTTCGCAAATCTCTCAGAAAGCATGTTCCTGCAATGATATGGTTTAAAGAGCATGGGGCAAAGGTATTTGATTATGGAAATAACATAAGAGCACAGGCAAAAGAGGCAGGTGTGGAGAATGCTTTTAAAATTCCAGGATATGTGCCAGAGTACATTCGTCCTCTTTTCTGTGAGGGTTCAGGACCATTCAGATGGGTGGCATTGAGTGGAAATCCAGAGGATATTTATGAGACTGATAAGGTAATAAAGAAATTGTTCCCTGATAACAAACATTTAATTAAATGGATTGAAAAGGCGGAGGAGCATGTGAAATGGCAGGGATTGCCTGCGAGAATATGCTGGCTTGCTTATGGAGAGAGGAAAAAAGCAGGCTTGGCATTCAACGAACTTGTTCGTGAAGGGGTTGTAGATGCGCCTATTGCAATTGGTCGCGATCATCATGATACTGGAAGTGTTGCATCGCCATATCGCGAGACTGAGAGAATGAAGGATGGAAGTGATGCAATTGCAGACTGGCCAATTCTCAATGCCCTTTTAAATGTTGCATCTGGAGCAACATGGGTATCAGTACATCATGGTGGTGGAGTTGGAATAGGATATTCCATTCATGCAGGGATGGTAATTGTTGCCGATGGAACCGATTTAGCGGAAAAGAAATTATCTCGTATCTTAAACAACGATCCGGGCTCGGGAGTTGCAAGGCATGCTGATGCTGGCTATGAAATAGCAATAAAGACTGCGAAGGAGAAGGGAATCTGGATTCCAATGCTTAAATAATGGTGCAATTTATTGGGAATGGATCTGCGAAAGGACTTCAGATGCCCACAGAACATTTAGCGAAGAGAGGAAGAAGTTTTACTGATTTCTTTAATGAACTTACAAATAACAAAATTTTATAAACGGAAATGTAATTACCCGATGAAAATGATATCTGATGAGATTGAGCGAATAAGGTCGGTGGAAAATGAAGCAAAGAGAAAAATATCTGAAGCAGAAATTAAAAGTAAGGAGAAAGTGGAAATTGCAAAGAAGAAGATAATTGAAGAAATTGAAGAAAAGAAAAAGAAGTTGATTGAAGAGATAGAAAGATGGAAAAAGAGTGCAGAGGCACAGGCAAAAATTGAAGCAGATAAGATAATTAATGATTACAAAAAGAGGTCTGATGAAATAAGGAGAACAAATGATGAAAAGATTGGCAAAGTTGCAAGGGATGTTCTCAAGGATATAATTGGGTGAATACTAATGCTTCTCCCTGCAAAGATGGCAGAGACTGAAATTGTTGTCCATGATTCTGTTAAATATGATGTTTTAAGAGCAGTTCAGCGTTCTGGATTTTTGCATATTGAAACTCATAATATTAAAGATATTGAGAATGCAAGACCCTCCCAGGAAATATCAAAAATTGTAGATTATGAATTCAGAATATCCAAATTGATGGGGATATTGAATATCGGAAAGAGAGGAAAATCGGGAATAAAAAATATTTTAAATCCTTCCCCTCCGGAGAAATTTTCAACATATTTAAGAAATAGGGAGGAGATAATTGAAGATAGCGAGAAAACATTGGGCGAGATGGAGGAAAAAATACTTGAAATCAATGAAAAATGGGGGAGAGTAAGTGAGAAAGGGGAAAAATTGAAAATTCAAAAGGTATGGGTTGAAAATTTGGTTGAAATGCCATTTAATCTTTCCCATCTTGGGGAGGGATTATATGTAAACATAATTGCAGGGGAGGCAAAGGATATAACTCCACTTTTGAAAATGAAGCAAGAGGAAAAGGCTATGATATGGCACAGGGTAATTGGAAAGAAGAAAAATGTTAGTTATGTTGTGGTAATAGCCTATCTTTTGAAGGATAGAAAGGATGTGGAATCCGCATTAAGATTTTCTGGATTTGTGGAATATGATTTATCTGAATGGGAAGGAAAGCCAGATGAAGTAATCCAAAAAATGGAGAAAAAAGAAAAAAAATTGAAGGATGAAAAAGAAAGTATTCTAAATAAGATAAGAGAAATGAGAAAAAAATATTATGCGAGATTGGCAATTTTGAAAGATGATTTACACAATGAGAAATTGAAAGAGGAGATCCACAATAAATTTGGAAAGACGGATTTCACTACTGTTATAAGGGGATACATTCCGAAGAAAAGAATTGAGGAGGCAAAAAAAATAATAGGGGAGAAGGCGAAGGGGTTATGTATAATTAAGTGGAAAGATGCAGAGGGAGATAATGTTCCAGTAGCTTATAATAATCCAAAAATTTTAAGACCATTTCAGGCATTTATAGATATGTATTCCACACCCAAGTATGGGCATATTGAGCCAACAGTAATCATTGCTCCTCTCTTTGTGATATATTTCGGATTAACCCTTGGGGATGCGGGATATGGATTGATAATGGCATCTCTTGGTTATCTTTTATGGAGGAGAATAGGAAAGTACAACTGGACAAATCGCACACTTGGAAAAATTCTGTTTCCTTCTGGAATTATGG
>CAZVSZ010000134.1:0-3389 GCA_964630095.1 uncultured Thermoplasmata archaeon
TTAAAATTGGAACTTCTCCTTATCACTATTGTCTATTTAGGCGACCAATATCCTTCACACTTCAGAGTTTATTGCTCACGGGGAGCATCTTCATAGGATTCTATCTTGGGAACATTATGGGAGGATTCATTTATCATTACTAAATTTTAAATAATTTCCCAATATTTCCTCACACAATGAGAATCTTCATAGGAGTTGCATGGCCTTATGCGAACGGTGCAGTGCATTTAGGGCACATGGTGGGAGCATATTTACCTGCGGATATATTTGCAAGATATCAGAGAATGAGGGGAAATGAAGTTCTCATGGTATCGGGAAGTGATGAGCATGGAACTCCAATTACCCTTACTGCGGAGAAAGAGAAAAAAACACCCCAGGAAATAGTGGATAAATTCCACAGGATAAACAGTGATGTAATGAAGAGGATGGGAATTTCATTTGATCTGTTTTTCAGAACATCGCATTCGCATCACGAAGAAATTGTGAAAAAATTTTTCTTGAGATTATACGAGAACGGGTATTTATACAAAAATAAGATGATCTCTCCCTACTGCCCAAAATGCAAGAGATTCTTACCGGATAGATATGTTACTGGAAAATGTCCATACTGTGGCTATGAAAATGCCCGTGGAGATCAGTGTGAAAATTGTGGAAAATTACTAACTCCAAATGATTTAATAGAGCCAAGATGTGCAATATGTGGAACTCCTGTTGAGTTCAGAGAGAGCATACATATTTTCTTCTCCCTGAAAAAATTGGAGAAAAAACTTCTATCATGGGTTGAGGATAAATATTACTGGAGAGAAGGAACTTTAAAATTCACAAGGGGTTTTATAAAATCAGGGTTGAAAGATAGGGCAATTACAAGGGATATTGAATGGGGGGTTGAGGTGCCATTAAGCGGATTTGAGAATAAGAGAATTTATGTGTGGTTTGATGCAGTAATAGGTTATTTATCAGCAAGCATAGAATGGTCAAGAAAAACTGGAAAAAGCTGGAGAGCATTCTGGATTGATAGGGATACAAGGCATTATTACTTCCTGGGAAAGGATAATATTCCATTTCATACAATAATATGGCCTGCAATGCTAATTGCCCATGGAGAATTAAATCTACCCTATAATGTTGTGGCAAACCAGTATCTTCGTTTTTCTGGCGAGAAATTCTCAAAGAGCAGAAGAATTGGAGTATGGATGCCAGAACTTCTTGAGCATTTTGACCCTGATATCATAAGATTTTATGGCATTGCGAATATGCCGGAAAATCGGGATTCTGATTTTTCATGGGATGATTTCATCCATAAGGTAAATGAAGAACTGATAGACAAATTTGGAAATTTTGTTCATAGGGCATTGATATTTGGATATCGTAAGTTTGGAGATATTCCAAGAAGGGGAGAATTGGATGAGATTGATAAAGAAGCATTGAGGAAGATAGGGGAGACAAAGAATAAAATGGAAGAACATCTTGAAAAAGTGGAGATAAAAAAGGCATTTCAGGCATGGAGAGAACTTGCGATATATGCCAATGTTTATTTTGATAGAAAAGCCCCATGGAGTATAAAGGATAAAGAAAAATGCGGAACAGCAATAAACATAAGTTTACAGATTGTAAAATCGCTTGCAATTCTTGGCTTTCCGTATCTTCCATTTTCATCTCAGAAAATATGGAATTATTTAGGGTACGATGATTCCATTTCCGAGCATTCATGGGAGGAGAGCCTTGAAGATATAAAGGAGGGAATGAAATTGAGAGAGCCAAAACCATTATACAGAAAAATAGAGATGGAAGAGGAAAAATACAATAAATGGAATTTGCTTGATTTAAGAGTTGGATTGATTGAAAATGTAGAAGAGCATCCCAATGCTGATAAATTGTATGTTCTGAGTGTGAATTTAGGAGATGAGAAAAGAACATTAGTTGCAGGATTGAAAAAATATTACAGAAAAGATGACCTCACTGGAAAAAAGATTATTGTGGTATGTAATTTAGAGAGAAAAAATTTCAGAGGAATAGAATCACAGGGGATGCTTCTTGCTGGAGAAGACAAGAATACGGTGGCATTTCTCACTCCTGCTGGTGAAGTCCCACCTGGCAGTAGGGTTCAGGCAAATGGAAATTATTCTTCTTTTGAGGGGATTTTAAAATTCAAAAAATTCCAGAAGATGAGAATGGAAATAGTGGATATAATAGAAAAAGGTGGAAAAGTTATTGCCGTTGGCTCTGAAAATTATGATATTGATTTGAGAAGTGATTGGAAGGGAAAGCAGGGAGTTGTATTTTTTGATAAAAAGCCACTTATACTGCATATTGGAGATATTATAATCTCTCCCGAGAAGAGAATTGAAAGAGGTGGAAAAATAAGATGAGAATAGATATGCATATTCACACAAAATACTCCTCCGATGGTATTATGGAAATAAGGGAACTTTTGAAAATAGCAAAAAAAAGAAACTTGGATGCAATAGGTATAACTGACCACAATGAAATTAAAGGGGCAATTGAAGCGAAGAAGATGAAAATAATACCAGTGGTAGCAGGAATTGAGATATCCACAAAAGAGGGACATGTTTTGGGATATGGAATAGATTGTAAAATTGATAGAGATCTGGAAATAAGTGAGACGATAGATAGGATTCATGATTGCGGCGGAATTGCAGTTGCAGCGCATCCTTACAGGTTCTGGTCAGGAATTGGAGAAAAAAATGTGAGAAAAAATAATTTTGATGGAATTGAAGTATTCAACTCAAGATGTCGGAGAGGCTCCAATATTAAAGCAAGAAAATTATGCGAAGAATTAAATTTGGGGAGAAGCGCCGGGAGTGATGCCCATTACCCTGATGAGGTGGGCATGGCTGGAATAATTGTTGATTCATTTGAAAATATTCTTGAGAAAATTGCTCATGGAAACTTGGAAATTTTTGGAAAATCAAGAGATTTTAAAGGTACGGTAAAATATGTAAAAAAATCGGTGAGTGAGTGGATTCAGAGGGGTTTTAAAAGAATTTAAATTACATCTTTAAGTTTATCCCTCATTTCTTTTATCTTTTCCCAGAAATCCTCTTTTGTTATTACAGCAAGCACACCCCTCTTACCTGCAGGGGTAATTACTAACTTATGTCCCTTTTCTAAATCCACCGTTATTTTTTCCACATCCCCAATACTTGAAGTTGCAGTCTCGGATGCTCCAAGAACTATTGCACTCATAGCAGAGAAAGTATCCTGATTCTCCAAATCATCCCCCTCAATAAACATACCAGTCCTGCTCACCAAAACTACCTTCTCCACGCCCTTATTTTTCTTTAACTCTTCAAATATTTCCTTTATACTACCTGACATTCAAAAATGGTATGTGTTAGAGATATAAATATTTTTCTAACGAAAGGTTT
>CAZVSZ010000135.1:0-3355 GCA_964630095.1 uncultured Thermoplasmata archaeon
GCCCATGTATTTACATAGGGATTTTTAACAACTTTCTTAAGAGTATCAACATATAGAGTAATATCCTTAGGAAAAGAGTGATACGCAAATATGGGGTAATCCACTTCTTTTATTATGTCCTCATCAACATCTAAACTACCATCGGGCAAGACCTTTGCTTCAACCCCACTCAAAATTATTAACTGAGGGTATTTATCTCTAGCTCTATCAATATCTTCCATAAAACTCTCAAAATCGTAATTTAAATGCTTTCTAACATGCTCTGTAAAGGCTATTAAAGGTATGCCATTCTCCACAGCATATTGCGAAATCTCATCTACCGTATTTGAACCATCTGTATAACTCGTATGGATATGCCATTCTCCCGTCAAAAGATACTCTTTATATTTTTTCCATATTTTCATACCAGCACCACCTTCCCTTCTCTAATCCCAACACCACCCCAGTACCTGAAAAATCGAGTGTTCCACTTAACTCTGAATTGAGGAAGCTCTTCTCCAAGTGCAATTTTTACAGCGCCATATATCACATTTGCCCCTGCTATTGTTGATAATACCATTGTTCCCTGTATTCTGGGATTTGACTCAAGCAACTTGGCTACACCATTACTGTATTTAAATTGAAAACCATATGCGTATTTCAGCCCTATCTCCCGTGTCAATTTTTCTGTGTAATTAATTATATCCTCTTTTTTTTCCACAGTTCCCACAAAAGTTATCCCGGACCTTATTTTATCCCTTCTTCTGGGAATAATAACATGCACTTCCTGATCGCTGGATAGAACATCCACCGTGTACTCATCCCCGTTCAGATACTCCATGGCAATTAATGGTGGGAATTCATCTCCCAATATTCTGTAAAGATCTTCCATCGTTATCTTTGAACTGTCCGGTTTGTCTCCAAAAAAATGCGGTTTTCTATCAATATTATCATATATTATCCTGAACCCACGCATACCACTTCCCTCTGGAGGCTTCACAACAAATGGAAATCCAAATTCTTCAGCAGCTTTTTCCAGAGAGGAAAAATTAGTCACCACCCTATATTTGGGATATGGTATCCCAACACTTTTTGCAACTTCCAAAAGTCTCAATTTATTATTTGCCAGTTTTATGGCATTAGCATCTGAAATTGCCACCATAGTGCCTTCATTTTTAAATTTATCTATATTACGGGATAGTTGCTCCAGTTCATTTGTTACTTGAGGTAGAATCACATCCACATGCTCTTTCTCACATACGTTAAAGATTTCTGTTATGAAATTTTCATCATTACCAGGAGGCACAGTATAGAATTTATCGCATAGATATTTACCCACAACATCGGAATTCATGTCTACACAAATTGCTTTGACTTTTCTTTCATCCCAGTTATTCCTAAGGGAATACAGAGTTCCCTGTATGCCCGGAGCACCCCCGCCGGTTATTAAAACCTTAATCTCTTGCATAGATAGGTAATATACTTATCTATTTAATGTGTTTGCATGTGCTCATATATTTCAATCAATCTTTTGGCCATTATATTCCAGTTATACTTCTCAAGTGCACATCTCTTGGCATTTCTTGCAAACTCATTGTACACATTTTTATTATTCCTGAGATAATTTATAGATTGTGATATACACTGAACATCATTAAAATCACATAAAATGCCACATCTGCATTCTTCCACTATTCTTCCCCCTTCTGTACCCAGCCCTGCAATTATGGGCTTACCTGCAGCAAGTCCCTCCATAATTTTATTTCCCACCGCAACACGAGTATAATCTTTTCTCCTATCGGAAGGAAGAATAATCACATCTGAAAGAACCGTGTACTTTGGTATATCCTTCTTTTCTACCCACCCTATATATTTTATGTTATGAACTCCTTTTATTTCCTTCAAAATTATATCTCTGTGAGGTCCATCCCCTCCCAGTAACATGTACACATCCGGATTTTCTCTTACAGCATCTATAATCTGAGGTATTGGTTCCCAGATTTTTAGAATTCCAATATACACCACAACAAACTTATTTTGTAAATTGTATTTATCTCTCAATTTCTGGATTTCCTCAGCTGGAATATTGTAATCTCCAATATTTTTTGCATTCATAACAGTAACAAAAGGGAGGGAAGTAAAAATCTCATCTCCCAGTGCTTCAGTGGCAGCTATCCTTGCATCAGTATGCTTGACTAAAAATTGTTCTATAAATTTAACGGTTGAAGCAACCCTGTGAGGCACACTCTCAGCTATCATTGAAGAGTAATAATCATGGGCATCGTAAACAACTTTCCATTGATGCAGTTTTTTCAGCAAAATAGCAAGAGGTAATGTATCAAAATCATGAGCATGTACATAATCAAATTTTTTATTTTTTGCCCACCTGAGAACTTTGATATAGTATTTGAAAATACCAAAAATAAAATCTTTCATTTTGCTGTAGGAAGATGGTATGCGAAATCTCAAGATTCTTATACCATTAATTATCTCACTTTTTTTGTACTTTCCATTCCTATCCCATGCGGCTATAACAATTTTGAAATTGTGCCTGGATAAGGAGATTGCCTCATCGTAAACCCTTGGATCTGGACGAAATGGATTGGTGAGAAGCATCAGCACCCGTTTTTCATTTGAACACATATCTCACCACTTCAAAAGCTTCAGCATAATCTCTCTTTATCTGTGTGCCTCTTGCCTTTGCCAGCCCATATATAAACTCTCCACTGAGATAATTTCTGTGTTTTTGACTCTCATATTTTTTAAGTGCTTCTATCTTTTTCTCCACATGCCTCCTCTCCAAAGGCACAAAGCCCTCTGTCCTGAAAATTATATTATTCCATGGCAATTCATATGCAAGTATGGTTGTCTCTTTAAATGCCCTAACTGCCTCATTTGCCACCGTTTGATGGTCCTGATGAAGGTCGTTGAGTGATGGAATTAATACCATATCAGGTTCAAGTTCCTTCTTCAATTTTACCATATCTTCCAAAATATCCTGACGAACATAGGAGAATTTCCTCACTTCATAATCAAACAAAATCAGATTTTCTCTTTTTATTCCCAGAATCTTTGTTGCCTCTTTTACTTCCTTTACAAGTGTATCATCAGGATAACCCTCGGGTAAGGATTTTCTCGCTGAGGAAAATGCAATGTAATACACATCATAGTTTTCTTCAACCCATTTAGATATAGTGCCTCCACAGCCAAGCTCACCATCATCCGTGTGCGGTGCAAGAACAATAACCCGTTCCATCAATTTTTCAATAAAACAATGCCATATAAATACCTTTACATCCAAATCCGTGATTACCATAATCGGATTTGGAAAAATTAGATTGTGCTTTTTATCACTTTCACTACTGTTTTTTTATCT
>CAZVSZ010000136.1:0-3255 GCA_964630095.1 uncultured Thermoplasmata archaeon
AAGTATCCTGATGAGAAATCGTTATATGTGGACTTCAGTGATGTTGTAGAATTTAATCCTGATTTTGCAGATGAATTTTTGGAATACCCTGATGAATACATAAAAAATGGAGAGGAGGCCATAAAGGATTATATTGGGGAGAAAAAGATAACGATTCATCTGAGAATAAAAAACCTTCCTAATGACAGAAGAAAGGAGATAAGAGAACTCAGGGGTACTCATCTTGGAAAACTTCTGAGTATAAAGGGGATAATAAGAAGGGCAACGGAAGTAAGACCAAAACTCAAAATTGGGGCATTTGAATGCAGTGATTGCGGGCAAATAACCTATGTTCCTCAGGAGGGAATAAGATTAAAGGAGCCTGATAAATGCTCTAATTGTGGCAAACCCCGCGGAAAGGTAAAGTTCATTTTGAAGCAGGATAAATCCACCTTCGTTGATACTCAAAAAATTGAGATTCAGGACATGCCAGAAAATCTGAGGGGTGGTGAACAGCCCCAGCGTCTGATGGGATATATTGAGGATGATATTGCAGGTATGATTGTCCCGGGGGATAGAGTAATTATAAATGGAATTCTCAGAGCGCAGGAGAGGAGAGTATTTGGGAATATTAGAAGCACAGAATTTCAGATATTTTTAGATGTTAACAGCATAGATAAGGAAAAGAAAGAATATGAGACAGAAGAGGTAACTGAGGAAGAGTTAGAAAAAATAAAGGAATATGCAAGGAAAGATAATATAATTGAACTAATGAGAGATTCAATAGCCCCTACAATTTACGGGATGGAAGTGGAAAAAGAGGCAATTTTGCTTCAGATGTTTGGAGGAGTTCCAAAAACCATGGAGGATGGTACAAAAATAAGGGGAGATATACATATCCTTCTTGTTGGAGATCCCGGTACTGCAAAATCGCAACTATTGCAGTATATTGCTCAACTTGCACCCCGAGGTATATACGCATCAGGAAAGGCATCCTCTGCAGCGGGATTGACAGCAACTGCAGTTAAAGATGAAACTGGAAGGTGGACACTGGAAGCAGGAGCATTGGTTCTTGCAGATATGGGGCATGCATCAATTGATGAGATTGATAAGATGAGCCCCACTGACAGAGATTCTATTTATCAGGCAATGGAACAGCAAATAATTGCTGTTACAAAGGCGGGTATATATGCAACTCTCATGGCAAGATGCTCAATATTGGGTGCTGCAAACCCAAAATATGGAAGATTTGACCCTAATAAATTGCTCGTGGATCAGATTGACCTTCCAACCCCGCTACTTTCAAGATTTGATGTGATTTTCAAAATAGTTGACAAGCCAGATCCACAGAAAGATAGGGCTATGGCTGATTACATACTCAATGTTCACCTTGCTGGAGAGATGCTTCAACTTGAGGAGGAGAATATAATAATTAAGGAGTTGAGCCCGAAGATTTCCCCAGATATATTCAGGAAATATGTGTCTTATGCAAAGAAGAATATAATACCAAAACTCAGCGATGAAGCCATAAAGGAGATAAGAAGAGAGTATTTAGAAACAAGAAAACAGTATGAAAAAACAGGTGCAGTTGCAATTACTCCGAGGCAACTTGAAGCCATGATAAGGTTATCAGAGGCTTCTGCAAAGGCAAGATTAAGCGATATCGTAACAAGAGAGGATGCACTTAGGGCAATAAAAATAGTGAGATACTTCCTGAAAGAGGCATCAACAGAAGAGGGTATTCAGGATATGGACATAGTTTATACGGGGAGAAGCACCAAGCAGAGGAGTATGATGAGCATAATTGATGATATAATAAAAGAATACGAGGAGGAGAAGGGTTTTGCCCTTGAAGATGAGATAATAGATGAAGCGGGAAAGAGAGGAATTAAGGATGAGGGGAAAGTGAGGCAAATACTATTCAAAATGAGTAGAGATGGATGGTTATTCAGCCCCAGGGATGGTGTTTATAGACATGCTGAAAAAAAATAATATTGCAATGAAAATATATAAGGTTCGTGGTGAAGTTCTCCTTGCCGCCTGCGATAGAGAGATTTTGGGTAAAAAATTCATGGATGGTAAGTTGCAGATTGAAATAAAAAAAGATTTTTATTTTGGCTCTTTTGTAACAGAACAAACATTTCTTAACTCAATGAAAATTGCCACTATTGCAAATTTATCTGGGAAAAAAGTTGTGGAAATTGCAATAAGAGAGGGTTATATTGATAAAGATTCTGTGATAAAAATAAAGGATATACCCCATGCTCAGATGGTTTTGATTTGATTACTCTCTCCAATCGGTGTTTACCGTTCTTATCCCGATTTTGGGAATATAAAGAAGGACTCTTTTGTGTCTGGAGTTTTCATACATCCCGTAAATTCTATTCACAGTATCCATACCAATATCTAACATCTGTGCTATTTTTTCTCTCTCTAATCTCATTTCCATTCCGTAAAGTACTCTGTCAAGAGTTTCATAATCCACGCCTATATCATTCTCATCATATTGCCCTCTTACCAAATTTGCACTTGGCTTTTTGTTTATTATCTTATCAGGTATTCCTATCCTCTTTGCGAGAATTCTAACCTGTGTCTTGTATAAATCTCCTACTGGTGCAAAATCACTTGCGCCATCTCCATACTTTGTGAAATATCCAATTAAAATTTCACTTTTATTGCTTGTTCCTGCAACAAGCATATTATTTTCATTTGCAAATCCGTAAAGAATTGTCATTCTTATCCTTGCCTTTATATTTCCAATTGTTATACCTTTTTTTACCCCCGTTTTATTCTTTATCTCCTCTACAATTTCATCTATTTTTACAACTCTAAATTTTATTCCAAGAGCATCTGCAATCTCTCTTGCATCTTGGGTATCTTCTTTTGGAGTTATGCTATCCGGCATATGTAATCCCAATACTCTTTCTTTTCCAAGTGCCATAACACAGAGTTTGGCAACCACTGAAGAATCAAGTCCTCCACTCATTCCCACAACAACATTTTTATCTCCTGCAAAATCCCTTATAAAATGGATTATCGCTTCCTGCACATAATTCTCCAAAGTTATTTCAAGCATGGGTGGGTATCTTTTTATGTTATAAAAAATTTGAGAAAGTGGTTATAATTTTCTGAATTTTGCTATGAATGCTGTTGCAATTCCCATGGTTATGAGGAATAATGCATAATTCGGGAACTCTGGCACTTGACTAACAGTTATTATTACCTTCTGGGAATTTGTGCTTGTATCTATATTTATCGTATTTTGTCCTGTGCCCT
>CAZVSZ010000137.1:0-3221 GCA_964630095.1 uncultured Thermoplasmata archaeon
ATCCTTCAACTAATGGCTTGTTGCTCGCTGAGCCGTATGGAAGTTTAATCATAAGGTGAGTAAAAAAAGATGATATAAAACAGTTTTGAAATTTTTATTATACTCCTTTGAAGAAATCCCAGATAATTTCACATGCGTTTATATCGTTGCTCGTTTTTCCTATTATGCTTTCTGGCAGGTATTGATATCCCCCGGGCCAAGTATGTCCGCCACCATTTACTCCATAAACTACCACTTCCTCCCCACTTGTATTTAGATATTTTTCAACCCAAACCCGTGTGCCATCATCGGTATCATTATCAGGAAGATAGTATCTACTTTCTTTAGTGGTGCAATTATCTACCTTGACCCAGAATTTAACAGTCTCGTTGAGAGATATGACTTTACCAAATTTCTTGTTTCCTAAATGAATATATCCACCATTCCATGGAACAAGTGGGTCATTGGTGCCCTGAATCATCAGTACTGGCATGGGCTTGGGAGTATAATTTGTTAAATTTACTGTCATTAGTGCACCCACAGTGGCTATTGCTGCAATCTTATCAGGAATCTCAAGAGCAAGGCGAAAACTCATGAATCCTCCATTGGACATACCAGTAACATAAACTCTATGCGTGTCAATTCCATACTTCTCTGCAAGATGCTCTATGAGTGTGGATATAAATGCAACATCATTTACATTCTCTTTTTGAGAGTAATAACATGAGAGGTTTCTACCATCGTTCCAATGCTTTTGGATAGCATAAGGATATGCCACAAAGAAACCATATTTATCTGCCAGTTTATTGAATTTATCCATAGTGAGTTTTTCCATACTTTTTCCATCACCTCCCCCTCCATGCAAAGCTATAAGAAGAGGAAGATGCGAGGAACTGTTGTATTTTAGGGGAATATGGAGGATATATGTTCTTGTAAGTCCATTCACTTTTATGCTTTGAAGTTCGTCCCCCTCTGGAAGTGAAAAGATAATATGATATACAGAATATCCAATACACAGAGAAATTAAAGATACGGCAAGTCCAATTACAATTATATTCTGCGTTTTCTTTTGCATGTTAAGTTATCGCATTGGGAAATAAAAACCTTGTGCCACACTTATCGCAAGTTTTAAATCTCAAAATACAATATAAGAATCAGAGCCGCGGTAGCTCAGCAGGGAGAGCGTCAGACTGAAGATCTGAAGGTCGCCGGTTCAATCCCGGCCCGCGGCACTTGGTTTTTGGAAATATTAAATAACTCTATTGCCATCTCAAATCATGTTTGAAATTGGAAGGATAAGATTACGACCATGGGAGAAAAAAGACCTAGAGAAAGTGCATGAGTGGGAAAATGATTTTTCTTTAATGCTTTATTCTCGGGGTAAACCCCACAATATGAGCAGTTATGAAGAGGTGGTGGAATATTACGAGAAGGAGAGAAAAAATGAAAAAAGAAAGCATTACATTGTGGAATTGAGGGAAAATGGAGAAGCGGTAGGAACTGCTGTGATTCGTCTTGAGGACTGGAGTGGGGTGAGAAAGGGAAATCTGGGAACATATCTTGATAAAAAATACTGGAATAAGGGATTGGGAAAGGAGATAACCCTTGCACTTCTTGAAATATCGTTTATATTTATGAATTTAGACAAGTGCGAGGCGGGCAGTATAGAATTCAACAAAAGAGCGCATAAAGTTTTGGAAGAATGCAGATTCAAGAAGACAGGAATTATGAGAAAGGGCGGATTTGTTATGGGAAAAAGATGGGACTGGTACTATTTTGATATTTTGAAAGAAGAATACATGGAGATGAGAGGGGAAATACTTACAAAGATTTTGAGGGATAAAAAAGGGGAGTATTTGAAAAATCTGAGAATTTAAATCCTTGTGAAAAATGCAACGGCCATACCGAAATAATCTGCGATTCCATATCTCATAAATTCATTTTTCATTTTTATTTTATTCATTACACCATGAAGAATTAAAAGTTGCCAGTAACTATCTGGCTTTACTTCCTCTAAGAATTCATCACTCATAGATAGAAGTGGGGCGAGATTACCTTTTTTCAGATATTTAATTACCTCTTCATCGTATTCTCTTGCTTTTGGACTGTATCCATAGGGTCCTTCTCTACTGTGAGTATGTGCATGATCAGCACTCACTATAAGAGCAATTTTTTTATCACTATCATCCATGATTTTCCCGAGGATTTCTCCAAATTTCACAAGTTCTTCTCTCCTTATTTTCCTTGCAGGAGTGAGCAGGACAATTGGGTTTTTGGGAAGAAAGTACAGGGGGATAAGAGAGCCCCAGTCAAGCGGAATATTTGACATTTCCCCCTCTAATGCTCCAAAATTTATCCCCACAACAGGAATGTTTTTACTTTTTGCCTCTTTATATATTTTTTCCGCCAGTTCTCTATCACATTTATATCTCCTTCTGAATCTCAAATTTTTGTAGTGCCAGGAGCCGGACGCATATTGAGTTAAAATAACACCTATATGTGTATCAATTCTTATGTTGTGCGGAGAAATCAGTATGTATTCTTCAATTTTCTCATCTTTTATTTTTTTACCTGCTTTTATCATCCCTTCCTGAAGTTCTTTTAACTCCTTGTTGTCGGGAACTAAAACTTCATCGCCATGAGGAACTACAAATGCCAGTTTCAACATAATTGGGTAATAAAAACAAAAGGGATAAATATTTTCTATTTCTCTCTGGGAATTATAATCCCATCAATGTTTTCCGTTTTTCCAGAGTGATATAAAAAAGCAGTATAAGCTGCGATAATTGCATCCATCTCATGCTCGTTTTTCACATTTGAAATCTCAAAATCGGAGAAGAATGATGCCATTCTTATTTTATTCTTATCGTAAAATCCGAGAATTTTTGCGGTGGCTGTGGGAAAAACTTCAATCACTTCAAAATTTTTATTTTTAAGAATATCTCTCAATTTCATTCCACGCCTTGCGAGTTCCCTCATTGCGGGAATTTTCAAACTCATTGCCCCATATTTTCTCAGGTATCTATCTCCCTCCCTATCCTCCAGTGACATGGGGGAATCAATAGCCACAATTTCAGGTTTTTTCTCCTCAATTATTGAAAGGATTTCGTCATCTGTATGAACACTCCATGTATTTATTTTTTGATTCTCAATAATTGCAATTCCCGTGATGTTTTTATCCTTTGCAGCAAGATCAATTCCGGCAAATTTCATAATTTGTTTAATGTGGTGGAATATAAATA